>JAFGUM010000398.1 GCA_016938515.1 Spirochaetales bacterium
GCTTGCGCTTTTCCGGAGAAAAAATGAAAAATCGTACGTGTAAATTGATCCGGGCGGGAATCGAACCCACGACCTATTGCTTAGGAGGCAATCGCTCTATCCAACTGAGCTACCGGACCGCTGCGCGATCTTAAAATGAAGGGGCTGTGCCTGTCAACGTCCGGCTTCGTCGCCTTCGGTATCGTCAGCGTTTTTAACCGCGCCATCAGCGGCTGGGAGCTTCTGTCGCGCGTCGGCTTCTGCCGCCAGGCGCTCTAGCTCCTCATAGGGATCCGCTGATGTTTCCGCGTACCCGGTGCGAAGGTCGTCGAGGTAGCCAGACAGCTCGCCAGCTTTGGCGCGAAGCTCTTCCATGGCCAGACGCTCTCCCGTTTCCGGCAGAGCCTTCATTCGTGCCATGTCTATTTTAATCTGTTTGAGCGCGTTTGCCGAAGAGCTGAGCCTGAGCCGCAGGACTTCCCGCTGATCTTCCAGGTCGTGTGCTGCTTTTTCTTGCCGTTCTATCTCGGCGATTGACTTGCCGTACTCGGCTTTGAGCGTCTGGCTGGTGGTTTCGGAGCGCTGTCGTTCCAGCTTTTCCCTGTCGCGAAGCAGCTCTCCCGTAGGAATACTGGCTACGATTCCGTCTATCTCGTTTACGGATTGTGACAAGAGCTTTACCTGCTCGACGTAGCGGTTGAGCATGGGTATCATGTCCTTGCCAAACTCGTCTGAGCCTTTGCCCGCCTTGATGTCCTTGACTATGTCATCCCTGATCGAGGCGACCTCCGCGTACACCGACGCGTACGGCCCCGCGCCCGCCGCGGTGCGACGGTTTTTGCCTGAATGGAACAGGTCTCGCCACGAGTCTACGCCGAGCAGCCGCCACAGTTTCTTTTCAAGGCTCCTCATCGTCCCCGGGTAGGAGATGATGTGGCCGAGGAAGCTCAGCGCCATGATGCCAGATGGAATGGCCGCCCACAGGAAGCCAGGTGACGTTATCAGGTTGATCGTAAAGAGGAGCGGCGGCACCGATAGTACGCTGGCGAAATGCATCGCCATGCCATCCCTGACGCGGTTTATCTTTTTATAGATGTCGAGAGCATTAGGCGGCAAGTCGGGCAGCTTGCCTGCTTCCGCTGCCTTGGCCCTGCCGCGGAGCATCGCAAAAAAGCCGCTTACCACTCCCGTTCCCCACGCGGCGCTCACGATGGGAGCCCACATGAAGCCGGGAACGATGTTCAGGTTGATGTACCATAGAAAAGCGTTGACGCCGATGAACGACAACAGGTTGCCCACAAACCCTGAGGACGCTTTTTGTGCTCTCGCCTCAAGCTTGTCGCGGTACCTGGAAAAATCGGTCTCGAGTTCTTCGGAACCAGGCTTGAAGTGCTCGGAATCACGTAACTCGGCGTCCCACTTGCCGGTCGCCACCTCTTCCGCGTGTCTCTTGTATTCTTCCTTGATGGCGCGCTTCTCGTCCAGGACGGTCTCGATCTTGGTGGCTGCCTGGCTGAATTTACGGACGGCTTGCTCAGCGCGACCATCACCATGGCGCCCACGAGCTCCACCATCCCGGTAGCCGCCATGATTTCCCCAGGATCCATGCCATTCGCGCGATCCGGATTTCTGCCAGTCGTTGACGCTGTTTTCAATAGCCCTGGCTATGCCTTCGACGGCGCGTCCTATGTCTGCCGCGAGGTCAGACGATGATTGCCCCGCCGCTGTTCCCGACTGGCTCTGCCCAGCCTGCGGAACCCGCTTTTGCACGAGTCCCCGTTCGGCCATAGAGGCTATAACTTCGCGCGCTTCAACGCCGTACGCACCGTAGCGCTCGAGCGCTTCGTCTACGGTTAGACGCCGCCCCATGGTCTTGGTGTCGTTGAGAATAGCCGTTCTAATATCGTTGAGCACGGCTTTCGCGGCTTCGGGGTCGTACCCGCGCTCGGCGGGTGACGCTGTTCCGGGTAATGGCTTTGCCGCCGCTACGGGGAATCCTGGGCGTGGTTTATCGTGGTCTGGATCAAACTCCACGTTGGGGCTGGTTATTTCGTACGCGTGGATTTCCTTGGTGATGTTCTTGAGGGAAACCCGGCCCAGTTTCTCCGCCCTGAAGTCTATCTTGTTTATGACCTGGTTGTAGACGTCCTGTGAAAAGCAGACGCAGCCGGGTTTCGCGAAAGATTGCAAGCGGCTGGCTATATTGATGCCCTCGCCGAGAGCGTCATTCTCGAAGAAATAGATGTCGCCAAGGTGCAGTCCAATGCGCAAAAGGAGAATCTTACCGGGATTCGCCTTGTTGTGGGTGTAGAGAGCTTCCTGGATGTCCATCGCGCACTGCAAGGCTTCGACGGTGTTTCTGAAATCGACGAGGAAGGCGTCTCCAATCGTCTTGATGACGGTTCCGTGTCGTTTTTCGGCTAGTTGTGTAACGATGGCGTTGTGTAGATGCAGAAGCTCAAGCGTACCCGACTCGTTCTGCTCCATCATGCGTGAGAACCCGACTATATCGGTGTACATGATCGCGGCGAGGCGATAGTCTTTTTGTTCCATACTCACGCCGACAGCATAAATCAGCCCGGGCTCATGGTCAACTGAGCAACCAAGGAGGTTTTGATCCGTGAGCCAACGTCAGACGAGGGCAAACCTGGCATCGAGGCGTGGCAGATCCGCGGTAAGGAACCTGATTGGTACCGTGCTGTTGAGTTCGAGCCCCGATGCTCTCACCCTGGTTTCGAGACCCACCTCGGAGACGTACAGTAGCGCTTCGCCACCTCCGCTCTGCACCACGATGCCACTGGATTCCCATCCTGGGCGGTCCAGCAGCCACGCGAGGGTCCAGTGGAGTTCGCTCTGACGCTCAGCCCGACGAACCGCCTGGCCTCCAGCCGCCGCCTTGCCCAGTCGCATGGATAGCTCGTCTGCTGGAAGCGGGGGCGGCGAGTTGTTGCCAGCTTCCGCCATGATGGCCGCACGGGCCTGCTGGTGTCCGAGAAGGTCGCCGTAGCGGCGCAGCGGGCTGGTGGCCTGCGCGTACATCGTTACGCCCAGGCCCTGATGGGCTCGCGGCTGCACCCCGGCTACGCCGGCTCGCATCAGCCTGCGCTTGGCGAATTCGCCAGCCAGCCCGGGGGGCAGGTCTTCCCGGGAGCCGGGGGCTTCCTGGCTGTAGTACGGAAACGGCAGGCTCCTGTCAAAAGCCCAGCGAGCCAGACCCTCACCGGCGAGTACCATCATTTCGCGGACGACGGCGCTGGAAGCGAAGCGCGGCACCGGCGCGACGCGCGGCTCGCCGTCTTGTACCCATACGCGCAACTCGGGAATGTCTATGTCGATGGCGCCGTTGCGCTGCCGGTACGCGGAGCGTATGGCTGCCAGTCTGGCCAATTCCGCGAGGGGACCCGCCGAGAGCAGCGCATCGGCTTCGCCGTACGATTTTCTCGTAACTCTAACGGTACTTGGAACGACCCTGACATCGGTGATGAGCCCGGCGTCGTCGATGCTGAGGCGAAACGACAAGGCGCGGGAAGTGTCGCTCAGGCCCAGGCCAAAGCGCGTCAGCGCTTCGTCTGGCAGCATGGGTATGGTCCCTTCGGGCAGGTATAACGTACCGGACCTGTCCGAGGCTTCTACGTCTGCGGGGCTTCCTGGCGCGATGGCGCTGGCGGGGTCAGCTACGTGTACCCACACCGCTTCGCCGTCCCACGAAATAGCGTCGTCGGGGTCGTGGCTCCACGCGTTGTCAATGGCCCACGCGTCCATCCCTGTCAGATCAACGCGGCTTTCATCGTTGTTCGGCCCCAGGTTGAGCTCGGGGGCTCGCGAGGGGTGGCCGGAACGCGCCGGATGCGGGTTGACGCGGCTCGTCCACAAGCCTGCTTGTAGTAACCACGCGTGGGCTGACTCCGGCGAGTCACCAGCGCCTACGTCTGCGGCTGTTCTGGACTTGTTCGTGCGTCCCAGCGCGAGCGCTTCGATCTCGCCCCAGAAGCGTTCGTCTCCTGGCTCCAGACGAAACGCCTTAGCCCGTTCTATAAACGCGGCGCGTTCTGCGGCTTCGTTTTCTTTTCGCGAGCGTTTGCTCTCCCATGCGGCTCGCTCCTGGGCGTCCAGTGCGGTAATTGCTTCACCGTCTGCCCTGAAAAGCGGGCTGTCAACGGCGGCGAGCCTGCACGCGAGCAGTTCCGCCGGGCCCGTTGCTCCAAAGGCGAGTTCAGCCAGTTCTGCCAGACTCAGTGTAGATCCGGTCGTCATTTCCCAGGCGGTCTCGAACTCGCCACCCGCAGCGGGCTCTGGTACGATCTTGACAGGACCTTGATGGATCAGCTCTACGTCCTTGTCCCGGACGCGTACCGAGGGACCCGCGCTGAACGACAGTTGTATGCGATCTCCGTCTCTCGTAACGACAGCGGGCTTCAACTTGTACAGTACCAGCGATCCATCGCGAATCATGGCGTTCCTTTCATAAGTCCAGTCGCCAGTATACGGTTGCCCGCGCAACGAGGCAACGCCCGGGCTTATTGACGAAACGTCCGTTTCGGGTATCCTTATACGCGCACTGTTCCGGCATAGCCGGAACCTTCGCACAATCTGGAGGTAGTCATGGTCGCTTTGATAGTGGGATTCCTGTGTATTGCTTTTGCCGTTTTCGCGAGCGTCCCCGGTCCGCTGGGCTGGTGGCAGGACGTTCTGGCCTTCCTTCGCGGTTCCGTGCCCGTGATGGCGGCGTTTATAGGGCTCATTGCGGTCTTCATCGGCATCGCCGACATCAAGGACAGAATGGAAGCTAAAAAAGAAGAAGCGGAAGAAGCGGCAAGCCAGAAGAAGGAAGAATCCGCTGATACCGAAAAAAAAGACTGAAAAGCCTGTCTGTTCGTACCGGCTCCAGCCCGCCGCAGAGCCAAGCTGGTACAAACCCAGGTTTGATGCGCATACCCTGAGGCCCAAGAATCCTGCCACGTGCCGTCAGTCATGGCGGCTGTGCACTATGGCCGTACCTGGGAGCCTGTCGGACTTAGGATCTTGACCCAGCGAAGGCGAGCCGTGAGTGAAAAATCAGTGAGGATTGAGGGCCATACTACC
>JAFGUM010000399.1 GCA_016938515.1 Spirochaetales bacterium
CCTCGCCGACGAGGTCGTCTACGACGGCACGATGCGCATGCGCGAAGAAGCCCGCGCCACCCTCTCCGCGGCCAAGAAAGCCATGGGCATCTCCGCCGTCTGGAACCGCGTCGCCCGCAAGGCCGAAGACGTCAAGAAGAAGCGCCAAAAAGAGTCATGACCCCACGATGGGCGCGTCAGGCACCGCGGGTACGCGATGCCGACGCTCCGGTCCGGGCTACTCGCTGCGATCCCTCGCGCTCGCCCCCGGCGGGCTGGTACGCAGCATCCTCAGACACGCACAGCATAGCGATACAACCATAGGTGCTGGCCTTGCAATTTTTACAGACAAAATGGATACTATGGACAAAATGAATTTCACACCGCATACTTGTGCGTGAGGAATGCATGAAAACAGTACTCGCCGCCCTGCTCGTGTTGCTGGCTATCGGCTCCCACCCTCCCGCCGCGCAGCAGACCTTTACGATAAGCACTTCATACCAGAACTTCCTGTCCAACGCCGAAGGCACGGGGATGCTCGACCTCGTTCTAGTCGAAGCGTTCAGGCGGATAGGCGTGCGCGCTCAGATCGTCTACACGCCAACGGGTCAATCCCTGCACGACGTGAACGCGGGCATACTGGACGCGGAAATCAACAGGATAGCGGGCATGGAAGCCCAATTCCCCAACCTCAGGCGCCTGGACGAACCCAACATGACGATGGACTTCGTGGCGTTCTCGTCCCGCCCCATCGGTATCGGCGGGTGGGAGAGCATTCGCGACCTGGATATAGGCCTTGTCCGCGGCTGGAAAATCCTGGAGGAGAACACCGCTGATTTTCCTCACGTGACCAGGTTGCCGACAGAACGCGAACTGTTCACGATGCTGGCCAAAGGCAGGATAGACGTCGCCCTCTACGACAAGCTCACCGGGTACGCCGTCATCAAGGACCTCGGATACGATCAGCTCTACCATCTGGAACCGCCGCTCGAACGACGGGACATGTATTTGTACGTCAACAAGAAACACGAAGCTCTGGTAGAAAAACTCTCCGTCTCGCTACGCGCGATGAAGCAGGATGGCAGTTACGGCAGAATCGTCGACGCCGTACTGGCCGAATATGGCATTGCGCTACGATAGCGGGAAGAGGGCCTGGTGCGGAGTATTTGGCGTACGTCGATAGGAGTTCGGTTCTCAATCATCACCCTGCTGCTCGTCTTCTTGATCATGCTCGCATTCTCGATTCACGATACGGCTCGCTCGTATGAAAAGCAGGTAAACCTTCTCAACCACCAACTGGAACAGATCCAGCACAGTCACCTGCCGTTCCTGGTCTCCAGCCTGTGGCTCACCGACTACGACCTTCTTCAACAGCAACTGGAAGCCATCGTCCGCTTTCCCTACACAGACCGCGTCGAGGTGGAAGATGACGAGGGCAACGTCTTCCACGCGGGCACGGCCGCGTCCGACGGCGCGCAGATGAAGAGCCAGCCTCTCGTGTACACCCGACGGGGGACAGAGCTGCCGATAGGCACGTTGCGGC
>JAFGUM010000052.1 GCA_016938515.1 Spirochaetales bacterium
GCCACCGCGACACCCGCAATCGCACCGCCAACAGACTCGGCCAACACTATGATGAGACCATCGCGGCCACCCTCGGAAATTTCCCGCTCTATAGTCGTATACTCATAATCTACGAGGGGTTCCGGGAACGTTGACAATGCCTCATCAAGCCCCTGCCTGAACAGCGGCAGGCACTCGTTCCAGGCTTCTCGTCCCGCCACCCTGAACGAGTAGTCGTTGGCCAGCAGATCCTCGTCATCTTCCGGCTCTGGCCCCAGACGCTCCAGACCCCTCGCGACCCGGGCCTCGTCGTACCACATCGACACTCGCCTGGCCATTGCGCTTCGCTTGTAGTCAAACCAGCGCTGTTCCAGTTCTGGCCAGTTTTCAAGCGTTTTCTTGAAAGCCCGAAACACCCCCCGCCCACGCGACAACGCATCGGCAAGCGCTGTGTGCGCTTGAGGGTCTCCAACACCGGACGCGAAAGCGCTCATCAGCGAAAAACCATCCTCGCTCGTCCACTCGGGGGGTGGGATAAGATCCGCGCCTTCCTCGAGAGACTCAAAACCGGAATCGAGAGAGTCCTCGTTCATAGGCACGACGGTTCCCATCTCGGCCTCTATCATGTAATCGAGGTCCTGGTTTTCCATTGCGAACATAATTTCATCAACCATGACATCGCTCAGCGTGAACATGAAATCCTCCCACAGGCGGATGGAGCCTTCTCGTCTTGCTAGTTCCCATCCTGCCGGTATATCCTGAACGACGAGATAGTACCCCATTTAAACCGAATGCGCTATCAATGCAACAGTGCCGCAGGACGGCGCGCCGAAAAACGGCTGTGGAAAGGATCGAGCATGGCACACTGCACCGTGTCCGAAGCTGAGGAAATTCTGGACGTAGAGTACCGGGTCCATGAGAAAGGCTTCGTTCGGCTGGTGGATTACCTGGGCGGTGATGCCAGGATAGTCCAGGCGGCCCGCGTTTCCTACGGAGCGGGCACCAAGACAGTTCGGGAGGACGCCGGCCTGATAGACTACCTGTTGCGCAACGAACACACCTCCCCGTTCGAGCAGGTCGTGCTCACCTTTCACCTCAAGCTGCCAATTTTTGTCGCCAGGCAGTGGATACGCCACCGCACCGCGCGGCTCAACGAGATCTCGGGCCGCTACTCCGTGATGAAGGACGAGTTCTGGTTGCCGAACCCCGGCGTGCTCGCCAGGCAGAGTTCCGATAACAAGCAGGGACGTGAAGCTGAACCGCTGCCCGCTGACGAAGCCGCGCGCGTCATCGACGTGCTGCGAGACGGACAACGCGCTGCGTATGCAGAGTACGCGAAGCTGGTCGATTCCGGGCTGGCCAGGGAGATTGCCCGGGTCAACCTGCCGCTGTCGCTATACACCGAGTGGTACTGGCAAATAGACTTGCACAACCTTTTCAGATTCCTGGCATTGCGGATGGACGCTCACGCACAGCGGGAAATTCGGGACTACGCCTCGGTTATCTTCGATATCACCAAGCGGGTAGCCCCACTCGCGTGCGACAGCTTCGAACGCCATCAACTCGGAGGGGTCAAGCTGTCATCGGAAGAAGCCAGGGCGGTAGAGCGCGTACTGGCCGGGGAAGAAACTGGCCTCGATGAAAAAGCCCTGTCCAGGCTCGCTGATAAACTCTCTGGCTCCTGGGAGCCTGTCGGACTTAGGACCACGA
>JAFGUM010000400.1 GCA_016938515.1 Spirochaetales bacterium
CCGCGGGTGTTAGGGCACAGGTGGCGTTTGCCCGCTCTGCACGCTCGGCAGACGCCGCAAACAATATGCCCTTCGGCTGAGACTCGCTCCCCGATGTTGTAGCCCTGGACGGCGCGTCCCATGTCTACTATCTCGCCGACAAATTCGTGACCAATGGTCATCGGTGTCTTGATAGTGCGTTGTGACCAGGCGTCCCACTTGTAGATATGGATGTCTGTACCGCAGATGGCGGTTTTTTTTACCTTTATGAGGAGATCATTGTCTCCCACCTCGGGCATCGGTACGTCTTCCATCCAGAGTCCCACTTCCGGGGATTTCTTGACGAGAGCCTTCATGACTACCTCCTGATACTAAGCGAACAACGGTGACCCTTGGCCTGTTGTGAGCACCCGCTGCGGGTACGCTGGAAGTATAGCGCGTCTATCAAATGCGGTGAAGTACAATTAGTTTGATATTCGCACTAATAGTTTCAAATATAGAAATGACGTTTTGAAATTTGGAAAGAATTGACGTTTTTTGCTTGCGCGTATTTAAAACCCTGCCTATAATCCGCTTGAAAGCGTTCAATACCCCGATTTCACAGAAGGAGGCCCCCGTGCCGCAGAGGATCCTCGTCGTAAACCCTGGTTCGACATCGACTAAAATTGGCGTTTTTGAAGATGGAATCGAACTGTTCACCGACAGCATTTCCCATTCGGCAGAGGAGCTTGCGCCGTTTTCGACAATAGCGTCTCAATTCGGCTTTCGTGACACGTGCATCCGCGAAACACTCGCAAAGAGGGGTTTTGACCTGGGCAGTCTTTCGTGTGTTGTGGGGCGGGGAGGGCTATTAAAGCCCATCCCCGGCGGTGTGTACGCCGTTTCAGCGGAGATGAAGGCCGAGCTGACGAGCGCTCGTTTTGGTGAGCATGCGTCGAACCTTGGAGCCCTGATAGCAGATGCGCTGGCGGGCGAGTTGGGTATTCCGGCTTTTATAGCAGATCCAGTGGTGGTCGACGAGCTTGACGACAAGGCGCGTCTCTACGGTCACAAGCTGTTTGTCAAGCAGAGCATATTTCACGCGCTCAATCAGAAAGCAGTGGCGAGGCGCTGGGCATCAGAACACGCCAGGCGCTACGAAGATGTCCGCATTATCGTAGCGCACATGGGCGGGGGCATCTCGGTCGGACTGCACAGCCTGGGCCGCGTCGTGGACGTCAACAACGCGCTCAACGGCGAGGGGCCCTTCAGCCCGGAAAGAGCCGGAACGTTGCCATCAGGTGCGCTTACCAAGCTGTGCTTTTCGGGCACGTACACTGAAAAAGAAGTGATGAAAATGATAAACGGGCAGGGTGGTATCGTCAGCCTCGCCGGCACCAACGATATGCGCGTCCTGGAAGCCAAAATGAAGGACGGAGACGCGAACGCAGCCCTTATTCACGAAGCTTTCATCTACAACGTAGGCAAAGCCATAGGAGCCCTGGCCGCGGCGGCGGAGGGCAAGCTGGATGGTATCGTGCTGACCGGCGGTATCGCGTACGGAGCTCCGGTACAGGAGGGGCTCAAGCGCATGGTAGGCTGGATGGCTCCCGTTACCGTGTACCCAGGTGAAGGTGAGCTGGAAGCGCTGGCATTGGCTGGCGAGCGCGGGTTGCGGGGCGAAGCGCAGGAATACCGGTAGTGTGGGGAGCAGAGCTGTGATCAAGACGATAGACGACATTATCCAGACCGCGAAAGCCGCCGGTCCGAAGCGTATGGCAGTAGCCGCGGCTCAGGAACAATCCGCGCTGGAAGCGGCGCTTGACGCGCGGGCAGCGGGTATAGTCGAGCCCATTCTGGTAGGAGATGGCGACATGATCAGGGCGATTGCCTCTGATATAGGCGCGTCTCTGGATGGGGTCCGCATCATAGAAGAGAAGGACTTTGCCAAAGCGGCGGCGGTAGCCGTAGCTCTCGTCCGCTCGGGTGAGGCGGATATTCTCATGAAGGGTGTTCTCGATACGTCCATACTGCTCAAAGCCGCTCTCAACAAGGAAGCAGGGCTCAACGCGGGACGCCTCACCAGCCATGTTGCCGTTATCGAGTCGCCCCACTACCACAAGCTGTTCGTGGTTACCGACGCTGCCATAAACATTGCTCCCGACCTGCAGGGCAAGTTGGACATACTGGCCAACGCGGTGCAGGCGTCCAGGGCTCTTGGCGTAGACAAGCCCAAAGTAGCGCTGCTTGCCGCTGTGGAGAAGGTAAACGCCGACAAGATGCCGTGTACGGCCGATGCGGCCATCATCACGCAGATGCAGCGTCGTGGTCAGATCAAAGGTTGCATTATTGATGGCCCTCTCGCGCTCGACAACGCGATAAGCGCCGAGAGCGCTCGCATCAAGCATATCGAGTCGGAAGTAGCAGGGGACGCCGACGTTCTGGTTGCCCCCGATATAGAAGCCGGCAACGTACTGTACAAGTGTCTCCTGGATCTGGGGGGAGCCAAGGGCGCTGGCATCGTTGCCGGAGCGGCAAAGCCGATCGTGCTTACCAGCCGGGCGGATAGCCGGGAGACGAAGCTGGCCAGTATCGCGCTGGCCTCTCTGACGGGGTAGGAGCGCTGGCAGTAAGGCTGCCTGTCGTAATGGATCATACGGGGACATCGGTGTGGAGTCCCCCGAGTATAAGGAGTCGCCATGGCTATCAAAGGAAAGCCCGTAGTTGATCGGGAACGGTGCAAGGGATGCTTGCTGTGCGTGCGGGCGTGCCCGACGAAGGTGCTGGCAGCCGATGTCGAACCCAATTCATGGGGTTACTATCCGGTCAAGGTTGTTGCAGAAGACAAGTGCATCGCCTGTGGTAATTGCTACACGGTGTGCCCCGACGTGGCTATCACCGTCTACAAGCTGTAAGGAGGACCCGGCATGGCTGAAGAAAAACGCCTGATGAAGGGCAACGAAGCGATGGGAGAAGCCGCGGTACGAGCCGGTTGCGATGCGTACTTCGGATACCCCATAACCCCCCAGAATGAACTAACCGCCTATATGGCCAAGCATATGCTGGATAAAAAGCGGACGTTCATCCAGGCCGAGAGCGAAGTCGCGGCCATAAACATGGTATTTGGCGCCGGTGCCACCGGAGCGCGGGTAATGACGAGTTCGTCGAGCCCGGGTGTGTCGCTCAAGCAAGAAGGTATTTCATACGCCTGCGGAGCCGATGTGCCCTGTGTTGTAATCAACGTGTCACGTTCTGGCCCCGGACTAGGCGGTATATCGCCGGCTCAGGGCGACTATTTTCAGTCAACCAGGGGTGGTGGTCACGGAGACTACTACCACATCGTACTCGCGCCAAAGAGCGTACAGGAAGCGGCTGACCTCACCTACGAGGCCTTCGACCTCGCTGACCAGTGGCGCATGCCCGCCATGGTGCTGGCCGACGGCATGATTGGCCAGATGATGGAAGGCGTGTCGTTCAAACCTCCCAAGGATCCCGCTACGCGGATAGCAAAGCCCTGGGCTGTTGGCACGAGTTCCAACAGGCCGGTTAACCACGTCGACTCAACGCACCTCGACCCAGACGAGTTTGAAGCGGTAAACCGCGCGCGCTTCGAGCGCTACGCCGAAATGAAGAAGGTGCTACCCCGTTACGAAGAGCACGATATCGACGATGCCGAATTGGTACTCGTCGCGTACGGCACGTCAGCTCGCGTCTCCTATGGCGCGGTGCAGATGGCAAGAAAACTCGGCATCAAGGCTGGCTTGTTCAGGCCAATCACCCTGTGGCCTTTCCCCGAAAAGCGCATGGGCGAGTTGGCTGATGCTGGCAAGAAGTTCCTTGCCGTGGAAATGAGCATGGGACAGATGGTTGAGGACGTGCGCCTATACACGCATGGCAAGAGCGAGGTGTTCTTCTATGGTCGCTGCGGAGGGAACATTCCCACTGAAGAGGCCGTTCTCGCCGAGATCCAGAAGATCTTGAAGAAATAAGGAGGGCGAGCATGGAACTTACATACGGACATCCCAAGAGCCTCCTGCCTATCC
Source organism: Spirochaetales bacterium (assembly GCA_016938515.1). GTDB lineage: Bacteria > Spirochaetota > Spirochaetia > Treponematales > UBA12059 > SZUA-370. The sequence continues at coordinate 4,002 of JAFGUM010000400.1, forward strand.
AGACGAAGTACTGTCCGGGTTGCGGGCACGGCGTCATACACCGCTTGATTACAGAAGTAATCGATGAGATGGGTGTGCAGGATCACTCCATCATCCTCAACCCGGTGGGTTGCTCCATCTGGGCCAGCCTGTACTTTGATTTTGACTCGGTGCAGGTTCCGCACGGCCGCACGCCAGCTGGTGCCACCGGCGTAAAAAGGATGAAGCCGGACCACCTGGTTATATGCTATCAGGGCGACGGTGACCTCGCTGCCATCGGCACCGCGGAAATTGTCCACGCCGCCAACCGCGGCGAGAAGTTTACGACCATCTTCGTCAACAACGCCATATACGGTATGACCGGTGGCCAGATGGCCCCCACAACCCTCGTTGGCCAGAAAGCCACGACGGCGCCGTATGGCCGCGACCCGATAGGCGCTGGTATGGGGTACCCCATTCGCGTCTGCGAGATGCTCGAGACGCTCGGCGGCAGCAAGTACCTGGCGCGTGGCGCCGTCAACAACGCCGCCAACACGCGCAAGACCAAGCAGTATATCCGCAAGGCTTTTGAGGCTCAGATGCGCGGAGAAGGCTTTACGATGGTAGAAATACTGTCGCAGTGCCCAACCAACTGGGGTATGGAGCCGGTGGAAAGCGTTGAATGGGTTGAAAGTGACATGATACCGTTCTACAAGCTGGGTGAGATAAAGGATGAGTTGGCTGGTTCTGCCAACGCTGTCAAGGAGGCCGGTAAATGACCGAAAAGACCTTCATGGCCGGTTTCGGCGGCCAAGGCGTCATATCGATGGGGCAGCTGTGGGTGTATTGCGCGATGAAGGAGGGGCTTGAGGTTACCTTCTTTCCGTTCTACGGCGCCGAGAAACGGGGCGGTATTGCGCGGGCCGGTGTTATCGTATCTACCGAGGAAATCGCGAGCCCACTCGTAACGAGTCCCGATAGCGCCATCGTGATGAATATGGACTCGTTGCCGTTGTGCGAGAATATCCTCAAAAAGGATGGCGTTATGCTCGTCAATTCGAGCCTCGTCAAGGTAGAGCCAGAGCGCAAAGATATCCGCGTCGTCAAGATACCCTGCAATGAAATTGCCGAGAAGCTGGGGGACGTCAAGTTCGCCAACATGGTAATGCTCGGCGCGCTGTCCCAGGTAACCGGGGCGGTAAAGCTGGACAAGCTTGAACCCATCCTCAAGACCTTCTTCAGCGAGAGCAAACACAGGTTTATCCCCAAGAATCTCGAGGCCATGGAAGCTGGCGCAAAAGCCGCTAGCTGAGCTGTTTCGTGCTCTGTCCGGCCGCCCCGCATCAATATGCGGGGCGGCTGCGTTTTGGGCTTATCTCGTCTCTTGACAAGCAGTCCGTAGCCGGAGATTATAGAAGTATCCTATTGGTACGAGGTCTGTTTGACGACTACGGCGCTGTAGCGGATCGGTTGTGCCGAACCGCGAGTGGTTTCTGACACTGTAAACTCCTCGCATTCGAACCGTGGAGCTGGCGTTGCCCGCATCCTTGCAGTCCGGTCTGCGTTTTTCCTGCCCCAAATCCAAATCCTGGATTCACCATGAAAACCGATATAACTATTGGTACACGGCTTCTCCAGCTCTCAAAGCCTGAAACAGACGCCGAATTCGAACGCATCGTTGAACTCAACACCGTGGTTCACGGCCAGGGTGTAGGGGAGATATGCCGCCTCCTCTACGCTTCGTACCCCGGCATGAGCCGGGATGACTGGTACACGGTAACCGAACCGGCTACCAGGCGTGTACTATCGACGCTGTGCCGAATCCCGACTGTATGGGTGTACCGCGGCCACGGCGTCGAGGTCGCGATACCGGCGGCGGAGCTGTCGATCGTCGCTACAGCGGAGGATGCACGCGGCCTTGGCCTTTCCAGCACGCTCATCCACCAGTATGAACAGGAGTCGCTTGCCAAGGGTTTTACCATGTCGACTATCGAAGGCATACCGTATTATTACCGCAAGTTCGGGTACGAGTTCGCCTCGCCATTGTGCGTGCAGCTCAGGCTGGGACCGGGCCTTCAGCCGCGACCTGACAGCAAGCGCGATTCATGGCGGCCCGGTGTGTCCGTGCTTTCCGCAGGCTCCCGGAGTGATGAATACGCCGACATCAGCCTGAAGCTCGCCGGCCCAGCTGACGCTGCTGCTCTGTCCTGCTTCTACGACGCGGCGATGGCAGGGTTCAGCGTGTATGGCGCGCGTAGCCCGGAAACGTGGGCGTATCTGCTCGGGCCGGGGAACACAAGCGCCGAACTCGGGTTGCAGCGCTGGATCGCCGTGGTGGATGGCGTTGATGTCGGGTACGTGGGGCTGGGTCCTGACTTGTTTGGCCCAGGGTACGCCATTATTGAAGCAGCGATAGACCCGGCTGTGCCCGATGGCATACGTAGGCGGGTAGCCGGCGCTTTCCTCGCCTTGGCTGAACGGGAGCGCGAAGCGAGGGCTGCAGCCCACCTGGTTATTTCAGTTCCACGTTCCAGCGAAGTCGCCGAACTCGCGCTCGAATACGGCGCGGATGACCGATGGGAATACGGCTGGCAGGTCAAGGTGATCGATCCGGCAGGCTTCCTGCGAACGGTTGCTCCGGTTCTGGAAGCGAGGCTGACGGCTTCGTGCTGGCGGGGGCGGTCGTACTCGCTAACGGTAGGTCTATTTGGCCGCGCATTGCGCCTCGACTGGGACGGCGGACGGCTGGCGGTGGTCGAGGGTGTCCTCGATCCAGGAAATTCTGACTCCGGACCCGCTGAATCCTGCACCATACCGCCGGAACTGGTAGCCCCGATAGCGCTCGGCTACCGGAGCGTTGCCGAAATCAGGCGCCTGAGGCACGACCTTTCTGTCTATGGCGATGCGGAAGCCTTTCTCAATGTTTGCTTTCCTGTGGTGGAGCCATTTGTGCCTTCCTTTATTTAATCTGCTGTTCAGCTTCTGATGAAGTGGGGCATGTTTGGAGGAAGTACGAGCGACAGCTCGACGAGTCCTGCTACCTGCCCCTCTTCGTCGCGCCAGGCGCTCTGGTAGATAAGCTTTTTTTGGCCAGCTTTGTCTATCGTGTAGACGTTTTGGCCCCCCGATTCCAGCAAAGCCTGTATCATGGCTTTCGAGCGTTCATTGTGGCAGGCCATCAGTTCCTGACCTATCAGCGCGCGCCCGCCGTCGGCCGCATACGTTGCCGCAGACTTGTCGTTCATATAGATGATGCGGTGGTTCCTGTCTGACACAGTAACCGATCCTGGGAAGCTCGTTACCCAGTCGGGGAGCTGTTGCATGGTCGACTCCTTGTGGGCTTCACTGTACCAATGCGAAGCCCATTGGTACAATACCATATCCGGCTGGAGCCGGGGATACACTGTTGGAGGGTATATAATGGCTGGTGGCGGTGAGCGGTGGATTGTGTCGGCGAAGCGGGTGCTGGGGGATTTCAGGCTGTTCAGGGCTACGGAACTAACCAGCCTCGGCCCGCACGGAAAAGAAGGTCGCTTCGTCGTGCTCGATCCACCTGACTGGGCCGTCGTCATACCGGTCATAGAAAGAAACGGCAGCCGACGTATTTTGGCCGTACGCCAGTTCCGCCACGGTATCGGCGAGGCGCTTACCGAGTTCCCAGGCGGCGTCGTAGAACCCGGTGAGGATCCCGCTGTCGCCGCCGAGCGGGAATTGCTCGAAGAGACAGGCTACAAGGCCGGGCGGATCATCCACCTCGGCACCTGCTCGCCCAATCCAGCCTTCATGTCCAATGCGTACCACGTCTTTGCCGCGCTCGATTCCGTTCTGGTTGCAGAACAGTCATTGGACGAGCACGAGATAGTCGATGTGGAGGAATACTCAGAGGATGAGTTGCTCGCGGGCATGGGGCAGCCGCCATGGACGCACGCGCTGATGATGACGGCAGCCTGGTACTATAGGAGATGGCTCGAATCCGGGCTTAAACGATAAAGAGTAACAAAGAGGATAAGAGAATAAGAGACAGGAAAGAGTAGACAATTGGGCCACGGAGGCACGGAGGCACGGAGAAGAAGAAGTAGAAGATAACAAAGAGGATAAGAGGATAAGAGGTAGGAAAGAGAAGACAATTTGGCCACGGA
>JAFGUM010000401.1 GCA_016938515.1 Spirochaetales bacterium
GCTTGCGCCAACCCGTTTCATTATGGCGACGACTACAGCTGCCGCGGCGAAGGTAACGAAAAAACCAAAAATAGCCCCGCTCATCGGGCCAAACACACCGAGCGAGGGAAAACCACCGACGCGTGGCGAAACACCGTCGATAAAGCGCGCTGTGAGCGCCAGTGACACAAAAGGTGCGATGCTGCCAACGAGCCCAAACAACAGATCATACCTGAAACCCGGCATCGCGATAATAATTGCGCCTGCCCAGGGGTACGCGGGAATAATGAAAGCCGCCCACGACAGTCCCTCAAGAAGAATCGTGCCGAGCGGCACCTCAAGCCCCAGCGCGGCCGCAACCAGCAGCGCGAACAGGGCTGTGCCAGTGATAGTCAGACCAACCCACGAGATGATGATGAGCGATGATGTTCTGTTCCTGTGTGTCAATGCTTCCCGCTCCGATCCTTGTTACAAGTATCGGCTGATCGTCAGATCAGGAACAGCCCGATGAGACCCGCGGGAACAAGATACGCGGCAAACCAGGCCAGTTTGCCCTTTCTGACTATGGGCATCAGCACGAGTAGCGAGGCTATGCCGACAAGGAATGCTGTAATCGCCGACGCGAACAGAGGCGCAGGCGCGACGGCGCTTGAAAGCTCAGATAGATCGTCGAGCTTGAGAAGGAGCGCGCCAAAAATCGCGGGTATCGACAGCAGGAATGAAAACTCACCGGCTTCAGCGCGCTTCATGCCAGCCGCGAGGCCCGCGCTGATGGTTATTCCCGATCGGCTGATGCCAGGCAATACGCCAAAACCCTGCGCTATCCCCAAAATTACACCGTGGCGCAACCGTAGATCGCGGTACCCGACGCTCCCCTGCTTGAATCGGGATCCCGTTACCAGTATGGCCGCGGTTACCAGGAGAAGACCCGCCGCTACCTTGGGCTGGCCGCTGAAGTCGATGCTGTCTATGGCCAGGCCGAGCGCCGCGGTGATGACAGTGGCCACGATAGCTGGTACCACAAGCGCCAGGTTTTCGGTATCACGATCGCCGCTGTTCCTGGTAATCCAGCGTGCTATCGATACGATTATACCCGCTATGCGGACGCGAAACACGACGAGTACCGAAGCGAGCGTTGCGATATGCAGCACCACGTCGAACAGTACAGGAACCTCTGACAATCCCATCACATCCTTGGCGAGCAGCAGGTGCCCGCTCGACGATATGGGCAGAAACTCCGCTATTCCCTGGAATAGCCCGAGTAGTACAGCTTGAACGACGCTCATCACTAACCTCCTCCGCCGGACTATACCACGCCACCGCGGCACCATCAACGCCGCACAGGCCAGTACGCTCCCGATGGAAGGCTCTTTGCAGGTGCATGGATTCTGTAACAACTCTGATGGATCAACGGTAATGCGTCGACTGTTCAAGAGCCAAAGCGCGGCGGAGCTCTTGAATATCTCCATTCTCCTGGTTAC
>JAFGUM010000053.1 GCA_016938515.1 Spirochaetales bacterium
ACAGCCCATACAAAGACAGCTGGTTTACGGTAATGCTGGTCAAGGATACGCAGGCAGCCCGTGGGTGGTTACTGTCCGATCCGGACAATACCGCAAGCTTCAAACCGGAATCGCTGGCTGCCCTGGTAATGTCTGATCAGGCCATCATCTATTCTCTGAGCCGAAGAAACATACCAGGTGAGCCGCGCTGGACAGCCTATGGTGCATTATCAGCGGTGAAACCGGATAGTGTACGGATTGCCCCCCATATCGACGACGACGGCCGGGAGTGGATCCGCATGGATGCAGTCATAGGCACGAAATCATCACTGAGCGATCCACGGATATCAAAAATGAGCAGGCTATTTTCATTTCGTTTCTACACTGGACAGGCAAATGAAGCGCTGATGGCTGGCATCGGCCCCTGGCATACAGTCGACCTGTGCGGCCGACTGTATGCCAGACATTTTACCAATTCAAAATCCGGTGTATTTGTCCTGGTTTTTTTTAATGGCGCGTGCTTCGTAACCAGCGATGGTATCTCTCATGATACCTGGACAGAAGGTTTGATACGCGAATACGAACGCATGTTTGAAAGCCTCGATATAGATGCACGGTAACGGCGGACAATTGGCTACAAGTCCTGATCGCAAGTCACCAGGTATTCCTGCCGGAGTTTATCAAGCACCAGTAACTGAAGTAGTACCTACCGCACGCGTACCCATCTAGCTATGTCGCGCCAGCGCGTCCTTGAACCAGGCTAATTCCTCATCGCTGTCACCCGCGCCCCAGGATATTGTCGTTCTGTCCGACGCTATTCGCAGAACGGACTTGCGGTACCGGGGATCACTGGCGACGACCAGCTCCTCTATTTCAGAAAGCGGGATGGACTGCTTGACCAGTCTGATGCCAGCCGCGGTGTAGGTCGCGATGACTGTTTTGTCCCTCAGCTCAAGCTTGGCCTTCGTAAGGGCAAACGTGCCCATGAACAGCGAAAAGAAGGTGAAGACGAGCGGCAAGCCCAAAAGGTCCGCGTCGTTGACCATTAGCATACCGCTGATGATGGCCGCCGCGACGAAGCCGGCGAATGGTATCCAATACACAGGATACCCCCTGACAGCGCTGAAGCCATCTTCTTGCGTCGACACGCGGTACCGTTGTGTCGGAAAGTCCCGCGGCGGGCCCGGCTCCACGGGCGCTATCCCAGTGGCTCTGTTGAACTCTTCAATCGTCATGTCCAGCTCGTCTGGATACCGTATCGTGATCGAACCATCGGCTGCTTCGGTAGCCAGCGGCAGGTTTACGGACCTCGCAAAGTCCTCGTACGGCTTGCGCTCGCCTCCCCAGTCGGTGTGCACCCCCAGCTCGTCGAGGACGCGGATGAGCAGGACCGTATTCCTGCTGTCGTCGGTACGGTGCACGAGCCGGGCGTAGAAGGCCATGCGCATAGCCTGATGCTGTGAACCGCTCAGCGCCGATGAGGGCAGGACGCAAGCGTAGTTTCCGAGGGGTTCGCTGAAGCTGAGCGGCTTGAATAGAGCCCGGCGCTCATACAAGACCGTGTCGTCGCGTATGGTCAGCCGGATCCTGCGGTACAGTTCCGCAACGCCGCCAATCAGCAGTCCCACGCCTATCGGGCCAAAGATGGCCGTGCCATATACCGCGGCTTCGCGCCCCTCGGTGCCCGGCTCGCTGACATAGAAGGCCATCATGCAGAATCCTGCTATAAACACCGACAATCCTATCATCATCGAGCCCGAACTACGCGGCGCACGATCCTCGATTTCCACCCGAGCCGTGGAACCACTCCGCACCGATGGCCATGGCCTGGCGCCGCAAGCCGCACGACACGCTTCGAGGCGCCGCGCCGCGCGGTTGCCC
>JAFGUM010000402.1 GCA_016938515.1 Spirochaetales bacterium
AGCATGCCAATTCCCAGTTTCTGCGTAGCCCGTACGTACTCGGAAAAGGCGGCGGCGGGTTCTTCTAGAACCGCGGGATCGCATAGACGGAAAATCTCCCTGATCATCAGGCTGGGCTCTAAAGGCTCTTCCAGTGAGTCGAGAGCTTCATCTACAGCCCTGTCTAATGCGGCAAGATGCGCGCTGTGGCGTGACTCGGTAATGCTCGACGCGGGAACCGGAGTAACCCTGAAAGCAACTCCCTGTGGTTTAATAGCCTCAAGCAAAAGATAATCACCCGCCACGAGGCTGTTGCGTTCGTAAAACTCGGCAAAATCGTACGCTTCGATCCTGACCAGGGCAGAAAACCCGCTTACTCCATCGCTTATCTGATCAAAAACCTTGTCATTGGATGGATCCTGACCAAGGAGAGATTTGAAGAAAGCCGACCGGCCCAGCAACAGGTAGAAGAATTCCGCATCGTGAATAGTCAGGCCTATCTTGCGCCTCGTAAAAGCACTCGCGTCCTGTGCTTCCAGCCTCACCTGCCACGGATCGAGCGACAGCTTTCTGAGCGGTTCAAACCGGTGCCCAGGAATGAAGACGCCCCGCTCCCGCTCTATCGGGTGTATCTGCGCTATAACACGGGAGCCTACAGGAAACAGGTTGTTTTGCGATGCGTTATGTTGTGCCATAGTACGAGATAGTGTACGGTAGATCCATTCATTAATGCCAGTAGGCTGTAAAATTACAAGATTGACGCGCCGGTGCGTTTGCATTGCTGATACGAATCCATTAGCCTGTTATACGCATGGATAGTAAGCCAATGAGCCAATTTCAAAAGTCGGTTACTTTTGAAATTGGCTTTGCGATTGCTTGCGTTTGCGTTGCAAACGCTGCGCCCAATCGCAGATTTTCAGGAAGCTCTTTCAAAACTCCCTGAGTTTTGAAAGAGCCTCCAATGGATAGATTCGATAGTCCGGTCGGTAACCCGCAGCACCGTGGTTTGCCTTCTACCTCACGTGCGTTTGTCAAGCGTGCATGAGGCAATCGAAACACCAACACACTCACGGGAGTAATCGATGAACCGTCGTTTAGCAAGCATTGCGCTCTGCACTCTAGTTGTCGTGTCTGCCTTTGGTCAGGCTCCAACGTACCAGATAGCGGTAACGCCGTACGCAAATATCGGTGCGGACAAAACCGCTGATTATATTGGATTCCAGATAGCCGAGTTCCTCTCGAGCGCCATGGCCGGTTTCCCGGGAGTGCAGGTAATAGAGCGCACCCAGCTGATGAAGATACTGGAAGAGCAGGAGCTTCAGCTGTCCGGCATTACAGAAGGGGAAGGCAGCGTGAGCATCGGCCAGATCCTCAACGCCAAGCAGATGGTCGTAGGCTCCTTTGAGCTGAGCAAGACCCGCCTGGTCGTCAACGGGCGCATCGTCGACGTGCAGAGCGGCGCCGTGCTGTCCAGGGCGTCGATAGAGACACCGCGGGCCGATTCATATATAGAAGCCTACAAGGCGTTCATGTTCAAGCTGCTGTCGGAGCTGCCCGAATACAAGCTGACCATCGGGGTCGAGGCGCGCATCGAGAATATCGCCGAACAGGCGTCCCCCGGAGCCGACGACTACGCCAAGGCGCTCGCTGCTCTGTACAACAAGGACGACGCCGCCGCACTCGACTACCTGGAGAAGGCTCTCGGCGGCACCCAGGTGGGCTTTGTGGGGTTTGGCAGCGCGTCTGACCGCTACGTTGAGACGCTGTCCCGCGTCCGGGGTTCCTCGCGCTACGCCAAAATGGTTCAGAAGCAGATAGAAACCAATAAATCGCTGATGGACCAGGTAGAGCCTTTGTCTATCTACCGGGCTACCATAAAGGTGCTGGAATCCCGCATACAGAGCACGCTTACGCCCGAAGCTTTCGTGATAGCGGGCGACCCGGCAGACGCGGTGGAGTACGACGACGGCCTCGTGTCAACGACGGTTCGGCTGCCGGCACTGGCAGGAGTACAGCTGAAAGACGAAGCGCGCGCGGCCATAACGGCGCTGTTCTCCCAGCAAGATGTAGTATAGCTCGGCAAGAGCGGTCTGAGCTATGCGCCTGCGCCGGCGGGCAAGCTGTTGAGTACGAGCATCCTGAACAGGGAGTTCAACCTGGGAATCAGCGCGTCTGTATCGCACGCCGTGCAATTCGTAAGCGTCAAGGGCGAGGTGCTGTACGAACTCGTTTCCGACCCCATACCGATAGTTCAGCTATCGCCCACGTCCGCCAGCTTTCAGAGCACGGGGCAAGCCGTCTACCGCACTACCGCGTACCGCGAAGGCTGGGCGGTTCACGCTGACGGCAGCATAGAAATACAGGCGCGCGCGCTGGCCGACCTGGACACCGTGCGCTACGTCATACAGCCCGGCAGCATCAACGTAGAATCATCCTTTGGCCTGGGCTCGGACCTGCGCTGGCGCAGCCTCATAACGCACGCGTACCGCAAGTACTCCATCAAGGTGGCCTCCCAGGCTGAAGACCCCGCGCCGCAATTCAAGGATGTCATCATAACCGACTCGTTCTTTACCACGGCAGATCCAGCGCTGGGACGCGTACCGATACTGCCGCGCAACGACAGGGTGGCCGGGTACGCCCACCTGACCGCTGTGGTCTACTTTGCCGACAACACGAAGGACGCCGTAACCGCCACGTGGCAGGGTGCGGTTGCCGGAGACAGCAAACCCTACGTAGGCGAGGTTGGGCCCAATACCGTGCTCTACTTCGACGCCCCCGGTTCGTACACGATGCGCTACGGCCCGGTCGAGTTTACCGCCAGACTCGGCCAGGCGCCCATCGGGAAGACAGCAACGGTGACGCTCGGAAACGGCGCCAGCTGGTATACGCGCAATTCCGTATCATCCTTCTACCTACACGAAAACACGGTGTTTACCACCGACGGAGAAGCGGTGCGACGCGAAACCGGCGCCCTCGCGTGGAGAGCTGAAACGGGTGGCTATGAACTCTTTATGGCGGATGGGTCGGTAATGATCCTGGGAAGCAGGGAAATCAAGTATCTGGACGCTGTAGCCGGAACCGTCCAGCGTAGCGTCAGTTTTAGCTTTGGTGAAATTTACGCTGCCCAGCTGGTTTCCGGCAAGGTATTCGCACGCTCGGACTATGGACTGTACGCTATAGACGTTGCTTCCGGCGTGCAGCTGTGGAAGGCCTCGGAGAATGGCGGAGACGGCCTAGCCGCTGTTTTTGGCCGCGTGTACAGCGGTAGCGGTAGGGTGTACGATGCCAGCACCGGGGTAAAGCTGTTCGATACAGAAGGCAGGGGGCAGGTTACCGTTACCGGAGACAGGGCGCTGTGGGCCAACGGCCTGTGCGCCGACCGGGAGACCGGCAAGCCCATCTGGAAGTACTACGACAGCGAACAACGCAAGAGCTGGTCGTCGGGCTCTACCTGGGGCACACCCATCGTAGCGGGAGATATCGTGTTCTTCGGTGCTGGCGCGGCCGTACGGCTCAAGGATGGAACACCCCTGTGGAAAGTTAAAAACCGTCCGACGCAGTCGATGATGGCAGAGGGCAGGCTGTTCGGATGGACCAGCGGAGATCTGGCTGAATACGATCCAGCCACGGGCGAACGTTTGTGGCTGATCGACAGCAATCTCAATACTAACCTCCGCGCGGTCCAGTATCACGACGGCTTCCTGTACGCCTCGTTCAGCGAGGGAGGCTTGGCTCGCATAGACCTTTCGATGCTCACCCGGGAGCTTGATGCTGCGGGCCTGGCCAAGGTAGCCCGGTTGTACGCCATGCTGCGTGACCAGGGGGGAGACTCCGGTGATTATAGAGGCATCAAGGTTGAGAGCGTTGTTTCTGGTGGAGCTGCGGAAAAGGCAGGTCTGCTTCCAGGGGACTACATCGTCGGCTTCCACGGCAAAAAAGTTGATTCGTCATCACAGCTGATAGATTTTGTGTACGAGAGCAAGGCGGGGCAACGGGTAATCCTTTCGATAGAACGACTGGAACCAAAGTCCAGCCGGTATGAAGCTAAAACAGTCGCGGTGATCCTGGGCAGCAACGCCGACAGCGCGGCGCTGGGAAGCGCGCACCCCGGATTTTCTCTGCGCGTGATGAACAGCACCGAGATACGAGCGAAGAAGCTGGATTCGATACTGCGCCAGGATGCGGTGTTGGCGGTTGAAAACGTTGCACCTGGTTCTCCAGCAGACAAGGCGGGCATGATGGCGGGTGACATACTCATGGCCGTTGGCACGGTTGACTTCGCAAAACTGTATCGCAGCTACGACGCGTACCGGGAATTCAACAAGGCGATGGCGGTCGCAGTACAAACCCGTTCGACGCTCGCTATTACCGTGCTGCGAGACGGTGCCAAAAAGACGCTGCCGGCTTTCAGGCCGTAAGCACCGGGGATCGGCTTATGCGCCGACATCGCTCATCGCGCCGGCGTTTCGGGTAGTCGCAGGAGTACGCCCAGCGCCAGGCACAGAGCAGAGCAGGCGGCCAGGCCCAACCCTGGCCCCAGCACATCCACTGAAAAGCCCAGAGCCAGGGCTATCACGGCGGCGAAAAGCGTCTCCGCCTGAGACTCCGCAGATAGAGCGGTAGCCAGCGCGTCCTGGTTCATCAGCTCGCTGACGTACGCTATACCCATGGGTTTGCGAAGGTTTTCTACTATATATACACCCATGTAGAGCGCAGCGGCGAGAGCGGTCCAACCCAGATAGTAGACGAGCCCGCTCGCCAGCCCAAGGCCAATACCACCAAGGAGGGTAAGGTTGAGCGGCCGGGCCAGGGATACGAAGCGTTCGGAAAAACTCCCCGCTGAGCGGGACGCGTGCGACGTCATAAGGTAGAGCCCGAAGTACACGATACCGACGACCAGCGCAGTCCGCTCTTGTTCCTGCCAGCCGAGCAAGACTGGCAAGCCAAGCGCAAGCCCGGCCAGCAGCGGTTGCAGGTAGTCCTTGGCCGCCTTGTAATATCCCGTGTAGAGCGCCTGGTTCGATATGGCGCGCAGCACGAACAGATCCTTGAAACTGGACGCGAACGCCTTGAGTACGTGCCGGAATTCGTCGGCTATCGAAGCCGCGGGAGCTGATGCGCCGCCGTTTTCTCCGCCAGAGCGGGCCACCGTTCCGGCTGCCAGAATGGTGGCCAGAATGGCGGCCCGCCTGGGCCCGTCGAGTACGGCGGGGTAGCTCATCATCAGCACGAGATCCAGTACGTATGGAATCAGCGTAAAGAGAAACACCACGCGGTACTCACCCCGCCATATAACCAGGGCGGCGGCTATGAGCGACGACAGCGCCGCCCCCCGCTGGCTCCATGACCGCGTGTGCCCGTAGTAGTGTGTTTTCTGGTCGGCCCAGCCTTTGAGTTTTAGATAGTCGAAGATCATGGCCTTGTGGGTACCCGTGCGGAAGGCGTCGCCAAAAGCGAAGACCCCCATGGCCAAGAGCAGAACAGCGTATCCGTGCGCGAGGTAAAACACGATAAAGGAGGCTATATACGCCAGGAATGACGCTATCATCGTTCGCCTGCGTCCCAGGGCGTCGGCCATTACGCCAGAGGGTATCTCCATGACGTTGATGAGTACTTCCCGAAGCGCGTACAAGCTCCCTATCTGCGTATAGGAAATGCCTTTGTCGAGAAACATGAGTATCATGAACGGATCAAAAAACCGAAGATCCTTGAGAAAACCGTACGCGCAGAATTTATAGTATTGCAGATCGCGGTCGAATCGTTCCGCTCCCGGTTGTGGCATGCTCGAAGTCTCTCCTCATCACCATCTGTAGCCTATTCGGGATGATAGTGCGGTCGGCGCAGCGCTGTCTACACAGCCCGGGTTCCCGCTTACTCAGCCGAAAACCGTCGCTATCAGCGTCGCGTAGCCGATCGCGACGACGCAGAATACGAGCAGCGGCGCGGCAAAGCGACGCATTGTCGACGCCAGACCGACGCCAAAGTGCTCCGAGCTCACCACCATGCAGACGTGGAGCGGAGACAGCATCATGCCGGCGTATCCGAAGGCTCCCGCCAGCACGATGGCGGCTTCCAGCGGCAGTTGGCCTCCGGCTGGAGCCAAGCGCACCACGATGGGAAAAGCCAGGCCGACGTAACCAAAGCCCAGTCCGGTCACGAGGCCTGCCACCAGCGGCAGGGCGGCTATGACAACGACGGCGGGTACGCCCGCGCTCGCGAGTTCCGAAGATACAGCTCCGGCTACTCCCGCCTCCCCCACCAGGGCGGAGAACACCTTGATGCCCAGGATGATGCCAACCAGCTTCGCCGACGACAGGCTTCCCCGGAACGCCCCTGAGCCGCCGTCGAGCCGTAGCAGGTACAGGCTACCAAGCGCCAGACCGACGAAGATGGGCAGGTATCGCCCGCTCAACGCCGCCGCGACCGGACTGAGGGGCAGCGCCGGAGACAAGGCGCGCCACGCTACGTCCGTCACCGCGTAGACGCCGAGCACTATGGCCAGAGGCAGGGCGCCCGTGCCAAAGGAGGCGAGCCTGCGCGACAGCGGCTCCCTGGCGGTCGCGTCAGTCGCGGCACCTGGGGGCTGGATACCGCCGGCTTTTTCCCCGGCATCGGAACGCGCTGATGGCCGCAGTATGAACAGCTGCCCGAGGGTGAACAGCAGCGGAACGGCGTAGGCGTTGAGCGCCAGCAACTTGCCGGTCGTGAAGCCGGCGATGGACGCCGTCAGGATGAACGCCGGGAACAGCGGCCACGCCAGCTCGAGCGTATGCCGGAACCAGTAGTTTGCGGCGGCCAGCGTGTCCGCGCCGCGGACGCGGTCCGGGTCCATCGCATCGACGAGTGGCGCTGACAGGATGGCGCCGCCGGGAACCGGGAGCGTGCCTATCAGCAGCGGCGCCACCGCCATCGAAATGCGCGGGGACGGGGCTATGCCCGTAAGCGAAGCGGCGAACGCGTCCATGGCGCCTGATTTTTTCATCGCCGACGAGAACGCCATGATGCAGATCATCAGCACGACGAGAAGCAGCGTGTCGGCGCCGAACGCGGCGCCTGCCGCGGCTCGCAGCGTCGCGCCCATGGATACCCCGCGCCACAGCGCCAGAACCACGCCACCCGTCGCCGCCGCCAGCCCGAGCGGAACCTTGCGGGACGTCGCCGCGACGACGGCCGCAAAAACAATGAGCACCTGAGCCAACGCGGAAATCTGAGGCATATGGTCCTTCCTCGGCCGTTTGATTGACGCGACAGTACCATTATGCGGGCTACCGTGTGAACACCGCAGAAAGCAGGAACAGCGCCACCCCCCGCCAACGCGTGGTCGCGCGGCAGGGGGTGGCGCTTCGTACGACTTGACTACGGCTAGAGCGAGGCTACGGGAGTTTTCTCTTCTTCGATCCTGCCCTGGTGGCTTACGACCCAACCGCCCTTGCACAGGTCGTAGCACTGGCGGCAGGACGCGCACTCGCTCTCGGCTCCCGGCACGAAAGCCGGGTGCCTGTCTATGCCGCGCCCCTGGAAGTACACTACGTTCTTCTTGGCCACTTCCGCACAGTACCTCACGCACAGCCCGCAGAGGCTGCACTCCGCTCCGTTAGGCTCGAAGCGCGAACCGGTGACGCCAAGGCGCTTACCCAGCGATATAGAGGATGGCCACAGCAGCTCGACGATGAGCCTTCTGATCTTCAAGATCCGCTCGTTCTCCGTAACCACCGATATGCCCTCTTCCACCGGGTAGACGCAGGA
>JAFGUM010000054.1 GCA_016938515.1 Spirochaetales bacterium
CAAGGAAATCAAGCTGAAAGATCTGTGGAGGTTGCTGATCAACTCATCTGTTGGATCGGCGACGGTCATGTTCATCATAGCGTTTGCAGGAGTTTTTGCCTGGATTCTTACAACCAGCCACTACGCGACCAACCTGTCCGAGGGGTTGCTTGCGATAAGCACCAATAAAATTGTGATACTCTTGTTGATAAATATAATCTTGTTGATAGCTGGTTGTTTCATGGATGCATCGTCGGCCTACTACGTATTCTTGCCGATCCTGCTACCGGTAATAAAGCAGCTCGGCGTAGACTTGACGGTATTTGGTGTGTTCATGACGGTAAATCTTGCCATTGGCATGATTACTCCTCCTGTTGGGCTCGATATCTTTGTTGCCAGTAATATTTCCGGAATTTCGTTGAAGGAGATATCAATCAAGGTAATTCCCTTCTTGCTGGCCAGCATTGTTGCCTTGCTCCTTATCACCTATATACCGTGGTTTTCTCTATGGTTGCCAAATCTAATGGGCATAAAATAAACTTTGACTTGCAAGAGGAGTAATGATGCGCTTATCAATACTAGCGGAAAATTCTACGCGATCACCGTACATACGACCTGAATACGGTCTCAGTATTCATCTGGCAACGAAGGACGCTTCGATCCTCGTAGATACCGCACAGGGAATAGGATTGTTCGACAACGCGCGAACGTTGGGCGTTGATCTTGAAAAGCTGGACATGCTGGCTTTGAGTCATGGGCATTTTGATCACGTGAATGGAGTCCCGCAGTTGCTCACGCTCCATGGTCCCCTGCCTATCTGGGCGCATCCGGCTGTCGAAACTAGTCATTCCCGGCTAAAAAACGGCAAGCTTCATTTTATAGGATTCCATTGTAACCGTGATAACGTTGATCTGAGACCAGTGACAGGACACACCGAAATTGCCCCAAAGGTATGGGCGCTGGAGGTACCGGCTGAACGGCGGGATCCGGACCTTTTCAGGAATCCCGCGCACCTTGTCGTCAATAGCCCTGATGGCATCGTGCAGGATCCATTTGAGGATGACATCTCGTTTATTGTAGAGGGAGAAAAAGGATTAAGCGTTGTTTTGGGCTGTGCACATGCCGGTGTCGTCAATATTCTGGAAGAGGCGTCGCGGGTATTCGGGACACGCTCCTTCGCCAGTGTTGTCGGCGGGATGCACCTGGCTGACCAGGAAGAAAGCTTCGTGCAGCGAGCGGTGGGCGCTTTGGCCGAGCGGTTCAAGGTGGAATCATGGCGGCCGTGCCACTGCACCGGATTCCATGCCGCGTCTGCCCTGGCAATTCGTGGACAGAATGTAGACTGGGGTTACGCCGGGACAATACTGGATTTGTAGATGAGTCGCGCTGTTTGCTTCTGTTCCTGACAGTGATCGCCGCTGTTGTCGCTCTTGCCCGCCCTCGGTGTTTCGCGCTACGCTGGCTGGCATGAGCGACGAATCCGAGGCTACGGGCCGCCTTGTCCGCGAGAGCGGCAAGCTGTCGATGTTGACGATGGTGTCCAGGATCCTCGGCCTAATCCGCGAGCGAACGCGCGGCGCGCTGATGGGTACTGGCGGTCTGGCCGACGCGTTTACCGTTGCTTTTAGCGTTCCCAACCTGTTCCGGCGGCTGTTCGCCGAGGGTTCGATGGCGGTGGCCTTCATCCCCACGGTCAAGGCGTACCAGGCAGCGGGCGACGATACACAGACCGAAGAGTTCCTGTCGGCCACGTTTACCGCGCTCACTATCGCCGTGATAGCCGTCGTCGCGCTTGGCGTAGCGGCGTCTCCGCTGCTCGTGCGCCTGTTTGAGTCGGACCCGGTTGAAACGGTAGTGCTGATGCGCCTGATGTTTCCGTTTCTTGCGCTCGTCTCGCTCGCCGCGTTTTTTCAGGGCATACTCAACGCATCGGGGTCGTTCGTTCCTTCGGGCTTCGCGCCGATACTGTTCAACCTGAGCTTCATATTCGTGCCTATGGTCGTGGGCCGCTTCATGGCTAATCCCGCACGGGCAATGGCTGTTGGCGTTATCGTGGGAGGTACGGCACAGGCGCTGTGCCAGTTACCCGCGGTGGTCAAGATAGGGGCGCGGTTTCGCTTCGTAAGCCCCGCGCGAGCGTTTTCAAACCCCGGCATGCGCCGTGTTATGGCGCTGATAGCGCCAACTATCCTCGGCATGGCCGCGTACGAGGTTAACGGCCTCGTGTCCACGTCGCTGGCGACCAGGGCAGGGATAGGAGCTGCGACGGCGTTGACGTTTTCTTTGCGGCTGCAGGAGCTGGTGCTCGGCGTATTTGTGGTTTCGGTGGGTACGGTGCTGTTGCCCGAGCTGTCCGGGCTCGCGACTACATGCTCCTGGCGTCAGTACCGCGAGCGGCTATCCAGAGCCCTTGAAGCCATAGCACTGGTAACCATACCCATCGCGGTGCTGTCAGTGTTTGAGCGTACAGACATCGTATCCCTCGTCTATCGTACGCGGGAATTCGGTGAGGCTTCTGTCGTGCTTACCTCGAGTGCGTTTTTCTTCCATATGATAGGCTTGCCGTTTATCGGGGCCAATCGCATTCTGGCGCCGGCTTTCTATTCGCGGGGCGACACGGTTACCCCAGCCTGGGCCGGTGTTGCCGCGGTGGCGGTAAACGTTGCTGTGGCCTTTCTGCTGTACCCCACCATGGGAGGCGCTGGGATAGCGCTGGCGCTGTCTGTGGCAAGTGCGGTCAACATGGCCATCCTGCTCGTAATGCTGGGGAAGGTCGGCATTCCAGGGCTAGGCGCTGCCCTCGCTGCGGTAGCTTTCTACGTGGTAAAGCTGCTCGGATTTTCGGCGCTGGCGCTGCTGCCGGTTGTCCTTCTCTCTGGCGTTTTCAAAGCCGTTTTCAGCGCGTCCGCGTCAAAGCTGGTGGCTTACGGCATGCCTTTTGTCCTGTCAGGGACTGTATTTGGAGTCGTTGGTATAGGCTTGCTCGTGCTGACGCGCGATCCGGCGGCGGCTTTCCTCGTGGATTCGGTGCGGGGTAGAAGCAAAAGGCGTTCCAACTCGGGCTGAAATCGGGCGTCTGGTATTGACAAAGGCACCTAGCGCTGGTATTGTACCGGCGCTTGTAAAGCCCTTGTAGCTCAGTTGGCAGAGCACATCCATGGTAAGGATGAGGTCATCGGTTCGATTCCGATCGAGGGCTCTGTGTTCACTGGGCGTGAACTAAGCCTGCAAGTCGGTCATCGCTCCGCGCTGTCCGATCGAGGGCTCTCTATCCACCGAGGGTGGATCAAGCCTGCAAGTCGGTCGCCGCTCCGCGTCGTCCGATCGAGGGCTCTTGGCGCGCAGCTGAGTGGGCGCTTCTGTATGGGTAATTATGTCGGGGACCGGTCGGGTGGATGCCAACGATGCGCCGTGCCGGGGCTCCTTTTTTTTCGGCGCGCCGTGACACCGCACGCCAATTCTCCGGGAAGGATCGGGCCATGGCTGGAAAAAAGCAGGTTGTAGAGATCATCGCGCTTCAGTGCACCGAGTGCAAGCGACGGAACTATACGACGACGAAGAACAGAAAGACGAAGCAGGAAAAGCTGGAACTCATGAAGTACTGCAAGTGGGATCACAAGCATACCCTGCATAAGGAAACGAAGGTAAAGTAGGCTGGTTTTCACTGGTCCTTTGACGGTGAAAATTGACCGGCTGAGCGTTCGTTTGAGCGTCGCGATTTTGCCTCGTGCAGAATCGCGTCGTGAACCCGGCAGGTTTTGTAGCCTGCCGGGTTCACGATTAGGCCAGTAGCTCTAATGGTAGAGCGCCGGTCTCCAAAACCGGATGTTGAGGGTTCGAGTCCTTCCTGGCCTGTACAGACTTAGCCGGTAAACGGCTTTTCGTCCGCAACCGCGCTGAATGGCGCGGTGCTCGCGTCCTGAGCTGTGGCGTGATAGATTGGCTCTGGGTGGCCAGAGTGTTGTATAGATGATGTCGATGCCCGCCTGGGCGGTGTCGATTTCGTAAGGAGCCTGCATGAACAAGGTAATTCAGTTCTTCAAGGATAGCTACGGCGAACTCAGGAAGGTGATTTGGCCTTCCAAGGACAGCGTCATCGCATCGACGAAGATAGTGCTCGTCTCCACCATCTTTGTCGCCGTGTTCCTCGGCGTCGTGGATTTCATATTAGTCCGCGGCATCGACCTGTTGTTCTGAGCCGGTTGTAGCGCATGGCCAAATCGTGGTACGTACTGCACGTATACTCAGGTTACGAGGCGAAGATAGAGCGGACCATCCGTATGCTCATCGCGAACAACGACCTTGATGGAACCGTTGTAAGCGATATAAAGATTCCCAGTGAAGAGGTCGTTGACGTAAAAGACGGCAAACGCCGGACCAGTTCCAGGAAGATGTTGCCCGGGTACATTCTTGTGGAGATGGATCTGCCGGAAGACAACTGGAAGGCTACCTGCTCCGCCATCAGGAAGATAACGGGCGTTACCGGATTCGTGGGCGCGACTATGCATCACAAGCCGGCTCCTATTTCTGGCGAGGAAGCCCGTCACATACTGCAGCGGGCTGGGGAGATAAAGGGTGACAGGCCGGCCAAGTCGAGGCAGAATTTCTCGGTTGGGGAGCAGGTCAAGATAATAGAAGGGCCTTTTGATTCGTTTACCGGAACGATAGAAGAGGTCAACCAGGAAAAAAGCAAGCTGCGCGTAATGGTGGGCATCTTCGGGCGGGCAACGCCGGTTGAGGTCGACATGCTGCAGGTAGAGAAGGTCTGATATAGGTAAGCGGCACCCTCCGGGGTGCTTCTCATAGATTCGGGTTTACAGCAGGATCGCGTGAGTGCACGCGTCGCGCCGGTAGGCGCGTTGTGGGTAGTACGCGCGTCGCGCTCGTCAGGGCTCGGTTCCGGTTTTCCGGAAGTCCGCTCCGCATGATGGGAGCTCTTCGTACCAACGCCGTTTGTCCGCAGGGCGGGCGGCTACCCGACGGAGAGCGCTAACCCCGGCAACCAATCCCTGTTTGGGATCGGACCGGGGCCCGGACGTCGTATGGCGCCTCGGGTCACCACGAAAGGAGTCGTTATGGCCAAGAAAGTGGTCACCGCGATCATCAAGCTACAGTGCCCGGCGGGCAAGGCGACGCCGGCACCGCCGGTCGGTCCGGCGCTGGGTCCTCACGGCGTAAGCGCGCCGCAGTTCTGTCAGCAGTTCAACGACAGAACCAAGTCGATGGAACAGGGACTTACCATTCCCTGTGTCATAACGGTCTACAAGGACAAGTCCTTTACGTTCATCACCAAGACGCCACCGGCGGCTGTGTTGATCAAGAAGGCGATCGGACTCGACAAGGGCTCGCCCATCCCGCACAAGCAGAAGGTGGGGAAAATTCCGCACGCCAAGGTTACCGAGATAGCCAAGCTCAAGCTCAAGGACCTGTCGGCCAACGACGTTGAAGCGGCCGAGCGCATCATAGCCGGAACAGCGCGCGCCATGGGCGTCGAAGTGGAGTGGTAAGCGATGAAGCACGGTAAGAAATACAGGGAAGCGACCAAAAAAGTCGATGCCGACAAGGTATACGATATTTCTGAAGCCTGCGCTCTTCTCAGGGAGCTCAAGGTAGCAAAGTTTGACGAGACCGTCGAAGCGCACGTCCGGCTCAACCTCAAGAAGAGCCAGTCCGTCCGAGACACCGTCGTGTTGCCGCACCAGTTCCGCGCCGAGAAGAAGGTGCTCGTTTTCTGCAAGCCGGAGAAAGAGAAGGAAGCGATGGAATCGGGCGCGACCTACGCGGGTAGCGACGAGCTCATAGACAAGATCAAGGGTGGCTGGATGGACTTCGACATCGCGGTTGCGACACCCGATATGATGAAGGACGTCGGCAAGCTCGGCATGATTCTCGGTCGCCGGGGCCTGATGCCCAATCCCAAGACCGGTACTGTTACGTTCGACGTAAAGGCGGCTATCGGGGAGCTCAAGAAGGGGCGCACCGAGTTCCGCACGGACAAGACGGGTATCATTCATATCGCCGTTGGAAAGCTTTCAATGGAGCCGGCCAGCATAGCCGAAAACGTGGAAACGCTGATGGGCGAGATCCACCGCAAGCGTCCCGCCGACGCCAAGGGCGAGTTTATCCAGTCCTTGTATCTGGCCGGAACCATGACGCCCAGCGTCAAGGTCATCACGGCGAAGGTAGAGAGGTAAGATATGGCTCTGCGAGCAAAGAAGACACAGCCTGCAAAGGTCGAGGCCATCGAGGCCGTCGGCGCCAAGATTGCCGCTTCGAGCGACTTTATCTTTACCGACTATCGTGGATTGACCGTACAGCAGATTACCGCCCTCAGGGGGCAGCTCCGCGAAAAAAACGCCGAGTATCATATCGTAAAGAACAACTTCGCGCGCATAGCGTTCGAGCGGAGCGAGTTGCCTGACGTCAGCAGCATGCTCGTCGGGCCTACCGCCGTGGCGTTTGCGACCGTCGATTCCAACGAAGTTGCCAAGATCATCCTTGATTTTGGCAAGGAAGCCTCGGTGCAGCTCAAGGGCGGCATCGTGGACAAGGCATTCTACGGCAAGGAGCAGGTGGAAGCGTTCTCGCGGCTGCCTGGCAAGAGCCAGCTTCTGTCGATGCTGATGAGCGCTATGAACGCGCCGCTGCAGAACTTCGTGTACGCGCTCAACGGCGTTCCCACGAAGCTCGTCAGGACTCTGCAAGCCGTTGCCGACCAGAAGGCCGGCTGACAAGGTAATCATGGCGTTCAGGCTTCGGTTGCTGCCGTACCTGTCCGCCCAACGCTTTTCCCTAGGAAGAGCAATCGTTTATAGCCATAAGGAGAAGATAATATGGCAGCACTTACGACCGATCAGATTCTGGACGCTATCGCGGGCATGACCGTGCTCGAGGTTTCCGCTCTCGTAAAGGCGATGGAAGAGAAGTTTGGCGTAACCGCCGCGGCTCCCGTCGCGATGGTAGCCGGTGGCGGCGCGGCCGCGGCTGCTCCCGTAGAAGAGCAGACCGAGTTTACCGTTATCCTCAAGGGCAACGTACCCGCCGACAAGAAGATTTCCATCATCAAGGAAGTTCGCACCATCACCGGCCTGGGCCTCAAGGAAGCCAAGGATCTGGTCGAGGCTGGCGACAAGCCCCTGAAGGAAGGCATTCCCAAGGACGAGGCCGAGAAGATCAAGAAAGCGATCGTCGATGCCGGCGGCGCCGTCGAGATAAAGTAAGGATTTTGAAGAAAGCGTCGAATCAACGCTGCTCCCGCCGCGGCTGCGTGCCGCGGTTTGAGGTACCGGGCGCCACGAGCGTCCGGTACCTTTTCGCGCCTTGCCGAAGGTGTCGATAGTTCAGGAATCGGTTGCGATGGCGCCCTACGGCGGGCGGATCGTGTATCGCGGCTCAAGTAAAAAAAGTATTCACCGGAACCACGAGAGGGGGTAACGATGGCCTATACCGAACAGAAGATATCCCGTACCTATATCGGCAAGGATTACAAGGAAGCTATTTCGCTTCCCGATCTTATAGATATCCAGCTGTCCAGTTACGAGCGTTTCCTGCAGAGATACAAGGTGCTAGAAGGCGCCTTGCCGGATGAGCAGGGACTCGAAGAGGTGTTCAGGGCCACCTTTCCTATAGAAAGCCCCAATGGGGATATGCTCCTCGAATACGAGCACTATACGCTCGACGAGGACGCGATGAAGTACACCGAGTACGAGTGCAAGCAGAAGGGGCTTACCTACGCGGTACCCCTCAAGGCGCGCATAAACCTCGTATTCCAGAAGACGGGTGAAATTCGCCAGAAGGACATCTACCTCGGCGATGTGCCGCTGATGACCGATCGAGGCACCTTTATAATAAACGGCGCCGAGCGTGTCGTCGTTTCGCAGATCCACCGGTCTCCTGGTGTTATTTTCTGTCATGACAAAGGAATATATAGCGCACGCATTATACCGTACCGAGGCTCCTGGCTCGAATTCGAGATCGACCAGAAAAAAGAGCTGATCTACGCCAAAATAGACCGCAAGAAGCGCATCCTGGGTACGATGTTCCTCCGCGCCATAGGCCTGGAGACCCGGGAAGACATAATTGCAGCGTTTTACAAGACTCGGACGCTGTCCATATCGGAAGCCCGAGAGGACCGCGACGGCGCCGTCAACAGGGTGCTGGCCCGATCCATCTACGTTGAGCAGGATGGCGAACGAAAGAAGCTGTACCGCGCCGGCGAGAAAATACACCTCCACGACGTAGACGACCTCGTGGCCCAGGGCGTGTCCACGCTCGAAGTGGTAGACTTTGACAGCGACGAGGGGCTCCACTGGAACATGATCCTCAACTGCATCGAGCGCGAAGACATCAAGCTCGTCAAGGAAGACCCGAGCCAGGATGAGCCTACGAAGGCAGATGCTCTGGCCGCCGTGTATTCTACGCTGATGCCGGGCGAGCCTATAACCGTGGAGAATGCCGAGCGCGACCTGCACTCGCTGTTCTTTACGAGCAGGCGCTACGATCTGGGCAAGGTGGGACGCTACAAGCTCAACAAGAAATTTGATTACCTAGTGCCGGTAAAGGACTTTACGCTGACGCGCGAAGACATAATCGCGACGATGAAGTACCTGATGACCGTCTACTACGGCGAAAACAACCTGGACGATATAGACCACCTCGGCAACCGCCGCGTGCGGTCGGTGGGCGAGCTGCTCGCCAACGTCATGAAGAGCGCCTTCAGCCGCATGGAGCGTATAGCCAAAGAGCGGATGTCGCTCAAGGAAACCGACACCATACGGCCGCAGGATCTCATTTCCATAAAGCCCATCGTCGCCGCCATCAAAGAATTTTTTGGTTCCAGTCAGTTGTCGCAGTTCATGGACCAGGTCAACCCGCTCGCGGAGCTTACGCACAAGCGTCGCCTCAACGCGCTCGGCCCCGGTGGTCTTTCACGCGATCGCGCGGGCTTTGAGGTGCGCGACGTTCACTATACCCACTACGGTCGCATGTGCCCCATCGAGACGCCGGAAGGCCCGAATATCGGCCTCATCGTGTCGCTGGCGACGTATACCACGGTCAATGAATACGGCTTCCTGGAAACGCCGTACCGCAAGGTTCGCGATGGCAAGGTTACCGACGAAATAGAGTTCCTGTCCGCCATGGACGAAGACAAGTACTACGTCGCCCAGGCGAGCGCCAAGATAGACAATGACGGCAACTTCCTGGAAACCCAGGTTTCCTGTCGCCATCAGGGTGACTATACGACGAGGACCTCCGCCGAGCTGCAGTACATGGACGTATCGCCCAAGCAGATCATCTCGGTATCGGCGGCCCTCATTCCGTTCCTGGAGCACGACGACGCCAACCGCGCGTTGATGGGTTCGAACATGCAGCGCCAGGCCGTTCCGCTACTCTTTACGGACCCGCCGCGCGTGGGCACCGGTATGGAAAACAAGTGCGCGTACGACTCTGGCGTGCTCATCAAGGCCAAGCGCGCCGGCGTCGTATCGTGGGTAGACGCTCTGCGCGTGGTCATAACGCCGGACGACGACGCTGCCGCCAGGGACGAATACCTGCTCATCAAGTACCAGCGGACCAATCAGGACACCTGCTACAACCAGCGGCCCATCGTCAAGTATGGCGAGAAGATACTCAAGGGTCAGGTGATTGCCGACGGTCCGGCCACCAAGGACGGCGAACTCGCGCTCGGACGCAATATCCTGGCGGGGTTTGTGCCCTGGAACGGCTACAACTACGAAGACGCCATTCTCATCTCGGAGCGCGTCGTCAAGGAAGACCTGTTCACGTCGGTGCATATCAAGGAATTTCAGACCGAGGTGCGGGAGACCAAGCTTGGTCCGGAGCGGATTACGCGGGACATTCCCAACACCAGCGAGAAGAGCCTCGACAACCTGGACGCCGAGGGCATTATACGCACCGGCGCCAAGGTAAAGGCGGGCGACATCCTCGTCGGCAAGGTAACGCCCAAGAGCGAAACCGAGACGACCCCCGAGTTCAAGCTGCTCAACTCGATATTCGGCGAAAAAGCCAAGGACGTGCGCGACACCTCGCTTCGCGTGCCACACGGCATCGAGGGTACGATCATAGACGTGCAGCGCCTCAAGCGCTCGGCCAACGATGACCTGTCTCCGGGCGTCGAGGAAGTCGTCAAGGTGCTCATCGCGGCCAAGCGCAAGCTCAAGGAAGGCGACAAGATGGCCGGTCGGCACGGCAACAAGGGCATCGTGGCCCGCGTTCTGCCCGTGGAGGACATGCCCTACCTGGACGATGGTACCCCCCTTGATATCTGCCTGAATCCGCTCGGCGTGCCAAGCCGGATGAACATCGGCCAGATCATGGAAACCGAACTCGGCTGGGCCGCTTCGACGCTGAACGACTGGTTCAGCTCGCCGGTATTCCAGTCGCCGGATCAGGAGCAGATAGAAGCCAAGCTCGAAGAAGCCGGCTTGCCCGCTTCGTGCAAGACGCCGGTACGCGATGGTCGCACGGGCGAGCATTTCCAGAATCCGGTAACGGTTGGCATAATCTACTTCATGAAGCTGCACCACCTGGTAGACGACAAGATGCACGCGCGTTCCACGGGGCCGTACTCGCTCGTTACCCAGCAGCCGCTCGGCGGCAAGGCCCAGTTCGGTGGCCAGCGCCTCGGCGAGATGGAAGTGTGGGCGCTCGAGGCCTACGGCGCGGCGAACACGCTGCAGGAACTGCTGACGATCAAGTCTGACGACATGACCGGCCGCGCCAAGGTGTACGAGGCCATCGTAAAGGGTGAACCCCACACCGCCGCTGGTATTCCTGAAGCCTTTAACGTGATGGTGCAGGAGCTCAGGGGCCTCGGCCTCGACATGCGTATCTTTGACGCCAAGGGCAAGCAGATTCCGCTTACCGAGCGCGACGAAGACCTGATCAACAAGCAAGGCACGAACTTCTGACGAATATCTGCCACGGAGGCACGGAGGCACGGAGAAGAAATGGATAAGGACGAATCAAAGACAATAAGGAATGAAATTATTCTTTTACATCTTTTATTCTCCCTCCGTGACTCCGTGGCTCCGTGGTTTTCTTCTTCGAAAATAGCCCTTTTTAAGGGGGAGACTGCATGAGAGACATACAGGATTTTGACAGCATAATGGTTCGCCTGGCCAGTCCGGACCTGATCCGCAGCTGGAGCTATGGTGAAGTAAAGAAGCCTGAAACCATCAACTACCGCACGTTGCGCCCCGAAAAGGACGGCCTCTTTTGCGAGCGCATCTTTGGCACCACCAAGGAATGGGAGTGCTACTGCGGCAAGTTCAAGTCTATACGCTACAAGGGCGTTATCTGTGACCGCTGCGGCGTCGAAGTTACCCATTTCAAGGTGCGCCGCGAGCGCATGGGGCATATCGAGCTGGCTTCGCCGGTTTCGCACATCTGGTTCTACCGTTCTGTACCCTCGCGCATGGGCTTGTTGCTCGACCTGCCGGTTGCCGCGCTGCGCTCGGTTCTGTACTACGAAAAATACGTCGTAATCGACGCCGGCGATACCGACCTCAAGAAGATGCAGCTGCTGTCTGAAGAAGAGTTCTACGAGGCGCAGGATCGCTACGGCGGCGCCTTTACCGCCGGCATGGGCGCGGAAGCCGTTAGACAGCTCCTCGAAGGTATCGACCTTGACGAAATGGCGGCGACGCTGCGCGCCAGGATGATAGAAAAAGGCGCCAAGAGCGACAAGCGCCTCCTCAAGCGCATAGAGATAGTAGAAAGCTTCCGCGGCTCCGGGAACAAGCCGGAGTGGATGATCATGGATGTGATTCCGGTAATTCCACCGGAGCTCAGGCCGATGGTCCAGCTCGATGGCGGGCGCTTCGCGACGAGTGATCTCAACGACCTGTACCGCCGCGTCATCAACCGCAACAATCGACTCAAGCGACTGCAGGGTCTCAACGCTCCTGATATCATCATCCGCAACGAAAAGAGGATGCTGCAGGAAGCGGTCGACGCGCTGTTTGACAACTCCAAGAAGAAACGCGTCGTCAAGGGCGCGTCGAACCGGCCGCTCAAGTCGCTGTCCGACATGCTCAAGGGCAAGCAGGGCCGGTTCCGCCAGAACCTGCTCGGCAAGCGCGTGGACTACTCAGGCCGCTCGGTCATCGTCGTAGGCCCGGAACTGAAGATCCACCAGTGCGGCCTGCCCACCAAAATGGCCCTCGAACTCTTCAAGCCCTTTATCATGAAGAAGCTCGTCGAGAAAGACGTCGTCTACAACATCAAAAAGGCCAAGATGCTCGTCGAGCAGGAGACCCCCGAGGTCTTCGCGGTGCTGGACGAAGTGGTGCGCGAGCATCCGGTTATGCTCAACCGCGCGCCGACGCTGCACAGGCTGGGTATCCAGGCTTTTGAACCCGTCCTGGTAGAGGGCAAGGCCATCAAGCTGCACCCCCTCGTATGCAAGGCGTTCAACGCCGACTTTGACGGTGACCAGATGGCCGTGCACGTGCCGCTTACCAGCGCCGCTCAGGCCGAGTGCTGGACGCTGATGCTGTCCGCCCGCAACTTGCTGGACCCCGCCAACGGCAAGACCATCGTCTACCCGTCGCAGGACATGGTACTCGGCATCTACTACCTGATGCGGCATAAGCCCGACATCAAAGGCCAGGGTCATCGCTTCTCCAGCCGCGAAGAAGCGTACATGGCGTGCGATCAGAAGTCGTGCGACTGGGAAGCCCTCGTCAAGGTACCCGCGCCTAAACTGCCAATATGGAATTCTGTGGGCAAGGATATGCCCGGCGTCACCTATGGCACGCCAATAGAGACGACCTCCGCTCGCTTGCTGTTCAACGAGGCCATGCCTCCGGCGGTGCCCTACATAAACTACCAGATGGGCGACAAGGAACTTCGCGCGCTCATAGAGTGGGTGTACAAGAACGAAGGCCCGTACGTAACCGTACTGATGCTCGACGCGATCAAGGACATGGGCTTCAAGTACGCGACCTTCTTTGGCGCGACCATCGGCATGGACGACATCATCATCCCCAAGGAAAAGTACGAGATGATAGAGGTTGCCAACACGCAGGTGGAAGGCATCCAGAAGCAGTACCTCGCCGGTCATATAACGCAGGAAGAGCGCTACAACCAGGTCGTTGAAGTATGGTCCAAGACCAACGAAGACGTTACCGCGGTGATGATGAAGACGCTGGAGAAAGACCGCAAGGGCTTCAATAACATCCACATGATGGCCCACTCAGGCGCGCGCGGATCCAAAAACCAGATACGCCAGCTCGCCGGCATGCGCGGCCTCATGGCCAAGCCCGGTGGTGACATCATCGAGCTGCCAATCCGCTCCAACTTCAAAGAGGGCTTGTCAGTAATTGAGTTCTTCATATCGACGAACGGAGCCCGCAAAGGCTTGGCCGATACCGCCCTCAAGACGGCGGACGCCGGGTACCTTACTAGGCGCCTCGTCGACATCGCGCAGGACGTCGTCATCAACGAGGACGACTGCGGCACCATCAACGGTGTCGCGCACGCGGCCATCAAAGACGGCGAGGAGATCGTCGAACACCTGCGCGAGCGCATCGTAGGACGCTACACGCTGGAACGCATCAAGCATCCGATTACCGGCGAGGTAATCATAGACGTCAACGAGGAAATCACCGAAGAAATAGCTCAGCGCATAGAAGAGGCGGGCATAGAGTCTGTCATAATCCGCACGGTACTGACGTGCGAAGCCAGGCACGGCGTCTGCCGCAAATGCTATGGACGCAACCTTGCAACAGGGCGCACCGTCGAGATTGGCGAAGCGGTGGGCATTATTGCCGCCCAGTCCATCGGCCAGCCGGGCACCCAGCTTACGATGCGTACCTTCCATATCGGTGGAGCGGCGACGAAGGCTTCTGAAGAAAACCGCATCGCCCTCAAGTACCCGGTGTTCGTTACCGAGATCGTAGGCCTGTACGTTACGCTTCCCAACGGACACTTCCTGTTTACGCGCAAGGGCTACCTGATGTCGTGCAAGGTATTCGCGCAGTGGGATCTGGGAAAGGGCGACACGCTGCTCGTAGAAGACGGCAGGCGTATACTCCGCGGTGATGAGCTTATCAAGCGCAAAAACGGCGAGGTGGTCAAGGCCACCGATATTTCGTACGCGCGTGTTATAGAAGGCAAGCTGCTGTCCATCGCCCAGGAAGCCCGCGTCGAGGTTAGAAACGGCTCCGAGGTAATTGTAAAAGTTGGCGACGTAGTACCCGCCAACACGGCGCTCGCGGTGTTCGACCCCTTCTCCGACCCGATCATCTCCGAGTACGAGGGGTACGTCCGCTACGAAGACATTATTCCTGGTTCTACCCTCAAGGAAGAGATAAACGAGGATACCGGCAACGTTGAAAAGAAGATTGCCGAGTTTGGAACCGAGCGCGATGCAAAACAGCCGCGCATGGTCATAGCCGACGAGGCGGGCAACGAAATATTTACGTACTTGTTGCCTGGCGGCGCGTACCTCAACGTGGAGGACGGCGAGCTCGTAAAAGCTGGAAAAACGTTGGCCAAGACGCTTAAAGAAGGCGCTCGCGCCATGGACATTGTAGGCGGTCTACCGCGGGTTGGCGAGCTGTTCGAAGCCCGCAAGCCCAAGACGCCCACCGTACTGGCCATGGTCTCCGGCAAGGTAAGCTTCCGCGGCATCGTCAAGGGCAAGCGCGTCATCATCATCCTTGACCTGTTCGGCAAGGAGTACAAACACCTCGTACCGATGGGGCGGCGCCTGCTCGTTCGCGACGGCGACGTAGTCGAGGCTGGAGACAAGCTGTGCGACGGTAATCCCAACCCGCACGATATTCTCAATATCGCCGGTGAGCACTCATGCCAGCGCTTCATCATGGACGAGATACAGCAGGTGTACCGTTTCCAGGGTGTTACGATAAACGACAAGCACATCGGCGTCATCGTCAGGCAGATGATGAAGAAGGTGGAAATTGTAGCCCCTGGTGACACCAGGTTCATCTACGGGCAGCAGGTAGACAAGTTCCGCTTCCACGAGGAGAACCGCCGCGTGCTCGCCGAGGGAGGGCAGCCTGCCATAGCAAGGCCGCTTCTCATGGGCATTACGCGCGCGTCGTTGAAGATAGACTCGTTCATATCGGCCGCTTCGTTCCAGGAGACTACGCGCGTGCTTACCGACGCCGCCATAGCTGGAGCGGTGGACGCCCTGCACGGCCTCAAGGAGAATGTGGCCATAGGCCATCTGATTCCCGCCGGTACCGGCATGCGGCAGTACAAGGGTATCCAGCTGTCAGACGGCGAGCACGAGGATCTGGACGCCTACGTCGCCGAGGTCGCCGAGCAGAGGCGCAAAGAGCGGGAGCTGTCGATCCTGCCGCTCGGAGACGAGCAGGTGCCATACGTCGAGGAGCCCACTTTTGAGGAAGATACGGCGTTTGAGGGCGATGAGGGCTTTAGCCCCGTTGATGAAGAAGGGCCGGATGACGATGAAGACTGATTGACACGATGGCTCTGATAATTCTATTGTCTACGCTCAGCGAGTACTGGGAACTCGCCTTTACAGTGTAATTCGTGTACCAATGAAATATGCCGGACGATGCTGAAGCCCGGCTACAACAGGAGACCATGGTTTAATGCCAACGATCAACCAGCTGATCCGGATGGGCCGAAAACAGTCCGTCTGGAAGACCAAGAGCCCGGCTCTCAATGAGTGCCCGCAAAAGCGCGGAGTTTGCACACGCGTTATGACCGTCACTCCCAAGAAGCCCAACTCGGCACTCCGGAAGGTAGCCCGTGTGCGCCTGTCCCATGGTATCGAGGTAACGGCGTATATACCGGGAGTAGGACACAACCTGCAGGAACACTCTGTCGTGTTGCTGCGCGGAGGGCGCGTCAAAGACCTTCCAGGTGTGCGCTACCACATCATACGCGGCGCCAAGGATACACTCGGCGTAGCGGATCGCAAACAGTCGCGCTCCAAATACGGCGCCAAACGGCCTAAGGCGTAAGGAGGCGCATCATGGGACGCAAGAAAAAGTCCGAGGATCGCGGCCACCAGCCCGATGCCCGCTACAACAGCCTTACAATAACCAAGTTCATCTGCAGGATGATGTGGGAAGGCAAGAAGTCCACTGTTACCACCATCATGTACGACGCGCTTTCTCAGCTCCAGGAGAAATCCGGAGCGCCGGCGCTGGAAGCGTTCATGAAGGCTATGGACAACGTAAAGCCCGTCGTGGAGGTGAAGTCCCGACGCGTCGGTGGTGCCACCTATCAGGTCCCCATCGAGATTCGCGATACCCGTCGCGAAGCTCTGGCCATGCGCTGGATAATTGCCGCGGCGCGGAAGCGTTCCGGCAGGTCCATGGCGGACCGGCTGGCCGCGGAGTTTACCGATGCTTTCAACAGCACCGGCACCGCTGTCAAGAAGCGTGAAGACACGCATCGCATGGCGGAAGCCAACAAGGCGTTTGCGCACTACCGCTGGTAAGGCGGTTGTCTCGGGGGCTAACGGTCCGTCAGGCTCTTGAATAGGCGCTGGCGGTCGGTCTATACTGTCGGGACCTGCGCGCGGCGCCGGTCTCCCTTTTTTCGTAATACCAGGCTAGGAGGATACCAATGGCGAAGGAAAAGTTCGAGCGTACCAAACCACACATGAATGTAGGTACGATCGGCCACATCGACCACGGCAAGACGACGTTGAGCGCCGCCATCACGCAGTACTGTGGCAAGAAGTTTGGCGACAAGGTCATGAAGTACGATGATATCGATAACGCACCGGAAGAGAAGGCGCGCGGTATCACCATCAATACCCGGCATCTCGAGTATCAGTCGACCAAGCGCCACTACGCGCACATCGACTGCCCGGGCCACGCCGACTATATCAAGAACATGATTACCGGAGCCGCCCAGATGGACGGCGCCATTCTGGTGGTTTCGGCTCCCGACTCCGTCATGCCCCAGACTCGTGAGCACGTGCTGCTCGCCCGCCAGGTAGGCGTGCCCGCCATCATCGTTTTCCTCAACAAGATCGATTTGCTCGACGACCCTGAGCTCGTCGAACTCGTAGAGCAGGAAGTTCGCGATCTTCTCAACTTCCAGAAGTTCCCCGGCGACGAGATCCCGATAATCAAGGGATCCGCGTTCCAGGCTATGTCCGAGCCGGACAACGCCGAAGCGACCAAGTGTCTCGAGGATCTTCTTGACGCTATGGATTCCTACTTCAAGGATCCCGAGCGCTTGACTGACAAGCCTTTCCTCATGCCGATTGAAGACGTGTTCTCGATTTCCGGCCGCGGTACCGTCGTAACCGGTCGTATCGATCGCGGTATCATCAAGGTGAACGAAGAAGTCGAGATCG
Organism: Spirochaetales bacterium; assembly: GCA_016938515.1. GTDB lineage: Bacteria > Spirochaetota > Spirochaetia > Treponematales > UBA12059 > SZUA-370. Next base: position 17,315 of record JAFGUM010000054.1, read on the forward strand.
TGGGCATCAAAGCCACCAAGAAGACCGTCGTAACCGGCGTTGAGATGTTCAACAAGCTGCTCGACGAAGGTCAGGCCGGTGACAATATCGGTGCCCTCCTCCGCGGTATCGACAAGAAGGAAGTAGAGCGTGGACAGGTTCTGGCCAAGCCGGGTACCATTACGCCGCACACCAAGTTCAAGGGCCAGATCTACTGTCTGTCCCAGTCCGAAGGTGGACGCCACAGCCCGTTCTTCAGCGGGTACAGGCCGCAGTTCTACTTCAGGACCACCGATATTACCGGTACCGTTACCCTTCCCGAGGGCAAGGAAATGGTCATGCCCGGCGACAACACCGAAATAGCCGGCGAGCTCATCTACCCGATCGCCATGGAAAAGGGTCTCAAGTTCGCCATTCGCGAAGGTGGCCGCACCGTGGCTTCCGGACAGGTAATAGACATCATCGAGTAAACGTACTGATCATTGCAGTACCGAGCCGCCCTGTACGGGGCGGCTTTTTTGTGCGCCAGGGCGATTATGGCGAGCGGTGAAGAGCAAAATGGCGGTGATTCAGTAGGGGTAGTGGCATGGTGAAAATTAACTAAAATTTAAAAATATATTGCTCGCGGTATAAAACGGGGATACAATACTCGTTCCGGCTCGTAGCCCTGATGCTACGGCTACTGACGTACAGGAGGAGTATATGAAAAGACTCGTAGCGGTTCTGTTGGTGCTGATGGCCGTTGTTACCACGGCTTTCGCGGCCCCGGTGAACATCGATTTCTGGCATTCCATGACGGGGAAAAACGCGGAATACGTGCAGATCATCTGCGATCGATTTAACGCGAGCCAGAAGAATTATACCGTAACCCCTGTCTTCAAGGGGTCGTATAGCGATTCAATGAATGCGGGAATAGCGGCTTTCCGAGCCAAGCAGCCCCCGGCCATCGTGCAGGTATACGAGGTTGGTACGGCTACGATGATGGCGGCACAAGGTGCCGTAAAGCCAGTATACCAGCTCATGAAGGAAGCTGGCCAGAAATTCGATCCAAAGATTTATATCCCGACAATAACCAGCTACTATTCCACCTCCAAGGGTGAAATGCTGTCGTTGCCCTTCAATAGCTCCACCTCGGTGATGTATTACAACAAAGATGCTTTCCGCAAGGCTGGCCTTGATCCCGAAAAACCTCCTGTAACCTGGCCTCAGTTCTTTGAGATGGCAAAGAAACTAAAAGCGTCTGGCATGGAGGGTGGGTTCTCGACTAACTGGATTTCCTGGATTCAGCTCGAAAATTTCGCTGCCTGGCACAATATCCCGTTTGGCACAAAGTCGAATGGCTTCGCGGGCCTGGATACAGAGCTCGTCTTCAATAGCCCACTCGTGGTCAAGCACTTCGAAACCATATATGAGCTGAGCAAAGACAAAGTATTCATTTATGGTGGCCGCGAGAACAAAGCCAACCCACTGTTCTCCTCCGGGCAGGTGGGTATGCACTTTGAGTCAATAGGCGGATACGCCAACTTCAAGAATACCTGCAAATTCGATTTCGGCGTTGCCCGCTTGCCGTACTACGAAGGCGCTGGCCTCCCCCAAAACTCTATAATCGGCGGCGCCAGTCTGTGGGTTTTCAACGGAAGGCCTAAGCAGGAGTATAAAGGCGTAGCGGAGTTCTTCTCCTTCCTGTCTACCCCCGAGATACAGGCTCTCTGGCACCAGAATACCGGCTACCTGCCTATAACGATGGCAGCCTACGAGTTGACCAAGTCCCAGGGCTTCTATGATAAAAATCCGGGTCCCGAGGTCGCCATCAAGCAGCTGTTGAACAAGGCTCCTACCGCCAACTCAATGGGCATTCGATTTGGCAACTTCAACGTAATCCGCGAGATCGAGGATCAGACGTGGGAAGATATCCTGGCCGGCAAGATCTCGGTTAAGGATGGGCTGGACAGAATGGTACGCGAAGGAAATGTAAAGCTAAGAGAATTCGAACGTCTCTACAAATAAGCATCGCTATGTAGTATGATGGGGTCGGCGAGCGCTGACCCCATATCCCTTCATTTCCAGGATCCGCTATGGTTCAACAATACGAGTTCAAGGCAAAATACTTACCATACATCCTCGTTCTTCCGCAGATGGTTATCGTGTTTATCTTCTTTTTCTGGCCGTCGCTGCAGGCGATATTCCAGTCTTTTTTCCTGCAGGATCCGTTTGGCGGTCGAATGATCTTTGTGGGTCTGGAAAACTACACAGTTTTATTTACCAACCCCGACTCAGATTATGCGGAATCGTTTAGGATCTCTGTCGCATTCGCGGTTGCTGTCGCGGCGTTGTCAATGGTGATTGCACTGTTTTTGGCTACGCAGGCAAATAAAAAGCTGCGTTTTTCGTCATTCTACAAGACGATGATGATCTGGCCGTACGCCGTGGCCACTATGGTAGCCGGCGTGTTGTGGCTGTTTATGTTCAATCCCAACGTTGGTATCATCGCCTGGTTTCTCAAGCATCGTTTTGGCATAGAATGGTCGCACCTTCTAAACGCCAACCAGGCATTCTGGCTTTTGACGTTCGCGGCGAGCTGGAAGCAGATTTCATATAACTTCGTGTTCTTCCTCGCCGGCTTGCAAAGCGTGCCCAACGATCTCGTGGAGGCGGCAGCCATAGACGGTGCAGGGCCGACACGAAGATTCTGGACCATAATCTTTCCGCTTCTGTCGCCTACAACTTTCTACCTCCTCGTCATGAACCTCGTATACGGATTCTTCGAGACGTTCCCCATTATCCACCAGGTAACCGCTGGCGGTCCGGGGAAAGCTACCAGCATCCTTGTTTACAAAGTATGGCGCGATGGAGTCGTCAACCTCGACCTCGGAAGTTCCTCCGCACAGTCGGTCATCCTCATGGTCATGGTGATCGCTCTAACCGTCGTACAGTTCCGCTATATAGAGCGGCGAGTGCATTACTAGGAGTCTGCTCTATGACAGAACATGGATTCGTACGAAGAGCCCTCCCGCACGTCTATCTGATAGTGGCGGCTTTCATCATGCTGTTTCCCATATTTTTAGTGTTCATAGCGTCGACGCACACGAGCGCCGACATAATGGCCGCGCCCATGCCCCTGAAGCCGGGTCCGCATTTGCTGGAGAACTACTCGAGGGCCATTCTGGAAGGCAACAAGAACCTCGGCGCTTCAGCCCTGACGATGCTCAAGAATTCCTTCATAATGGCCATGGGAATTGCCAGCGGCAAGATAATCGTGTCGTTGCTGGCTGCGTACGCGATAGTATTTTTCAACTTCAAGCTACGCAAGTTCTGTTTCTGGGCTATTTTTGTTACGTTGATGCTCCCGGTAGAAGTTCGCATCATGCCTACCTACAAGGTTATTTCTGATCTGGGTTTGCTGAACACCTACGCTGGGCTTATCTTGCCCATGGTTGTCTCTGCCACCGCGGTGTTCCTGTTCCGTCAGTTTTTTATTACGGTACCGCGTGAGATAGCAGAGGCTTCACAGATAGACGGGGCGAGCCCGATGCAGTTTTTCTGGAATATACTGTTGCCCATGACCAGAACACCGATAGCGGCCATGTTTGTCATCCAGTTTATTTATGGATGGAATCAGTACCTGTGGCCACTCTTGATTACGACCAAGCAGGAGTACTATACGATACTGATAGGCATCAACAGAATGCTCTCCGGTGCCGACGCGGTAATCGAGTGGCAGATAGTCATGGCTACTACCCTGCTGGC
>JAFGUM010000403.1 GCA_016938515.1 Spirochaetales bacterium
AGGAGCAGTCCGACTAGAATCGTTCCATGACCATAGAGACACGCTGGCTAGTCTATCCCGATGGCGACCGTCAGGAGACCGAGAGCTTACTCAGGGTAGACCAGGTCGTGGATATGAACGGCTATCCCCTGGTTCCGCCGCTGCAGACTACGAGGATGGTGGCATACCGGGTGTATAAAATACGCAGGGTTGAGGAACGGGGAGAGCTGGACGTGCTCCAGTACCTGGAGCTGGTTCCCCCCAGCGAGCTGTCAGCGTTTACGGGTTGACGAACGACGAACCGAAGCCACCCTGCCGTCACCCGGTAAAAATGTACAAATCAGGAAGTCGATGAACCGTCTGCATCGAGATCTGCCAGACCGGCGTGGCTTCCGCCGTGATCTCAAACTCCATGTAGTGCGACATCTCTTCGTAGCCTGCTGGATGCGCGGTAATGGTAAATGAGAAGCGCTTTACTTCACCAACAGCCTCACTGGAAACAGGATAGGGCCAGAAGGTAAAGGTTCCATTCGTATTCTTTACGAGCGTGTACGGGTTGGACCAGTTTGAATCCATCATCCGTACCAGCCCCGAGTCGCCTACAAGAGACACCTGGGCATCTACGATTGGTTCAAAGGTTTCGCCGTTGAACAGCCTTCCCATTATCGGCAGCAGATTGAACACGGGGCCTGTTGGCAGTTCTCTGGACTCATCTCCGGAGCGGTGAGCGTGGTTTGGTCTCGGCGCGGCGTTGATTTTAGCCCAGCCTTCGCGCACCAGCGATACCACATCAGCGCCCCGCTGCAGTTTTTCACCGTAGTCCAGCTCTGAATACGCCACACCACGGCCAGAGAGCACGTATTCGGGCTTGAGCCGGTTCAAAACGTAGCACGCGACGTCCATGCGGCACTGTTTACACGTACACCACGATTTTGTGGCACCGTCAGCTTGGGCGTCGAACAGCTCATCGACCGTTTTGATCACTAAATCTTCTATCAGGTTGTGGATTTCCATGACACTTCCTCCGACGGCCTCGTGGCTTCGACGATATGCTCCCTGACCAGTGTATCGATTTTGGCGAGTTCCGCAAGCACCGCTTTGTAGCGTCTACGCTCACCACTCGACGCGAGCGGACAGGGCCGGGGTACTTTCCGGCGACCACCTCAGCCAGAGCCGCCGAGGCTTTCCACGACGCTGCGCTCATCAGCCGGCCAGCATCTCCGCAGCCGCAGCGAGTACGCGGCCATCCGCATCGGCGGCGCTGTACACGCGCAACACCCGCAGCGCTCGCTCAAACGACTCGACAGTACCAGGCCTGAATACCGTCGCGAACGCGGCGAAGCCGTCTCCGGCGTCGAGTATAGGCAGTTCAGCCTCGAAAGAGACCGGTTCCGGCACGTCTATGACGACGCTGCTGACACCAGCCGCGCGCGCCAGTTCAGCTTCTGCCACCGGCCGCAACGACAGGTCGGCCATGCGGGCGTGCGCGGCATTGGCGGGGTCGAATACCACTTCGAGCCGCGGTTTCATGAGTGCGCCGTCGAACACGGAGCGTATGAGGCCGCGCGCATCGCGTTTACCCTGAGCCATCAGCGTATAGAAGCCCTGGTCGTCAAGGCCATACAGCTGCTCGGGAGCCAGAGAACCCGCGGAAAGCGCTTCGACGACGGCTTTTTTTATCATTGCCGTAGCCGCGCGCACAGACTTATGCCAGTAAACGGCGCGGTACATCTGGTATTTCGAGAAGAGAACCGCCTCAACCGCCATGACTCCCCGCTCGGATATTCCAGGACGTCCATGCTCGTCCAGCCCCAGGTGCTGCAGCGTAAAATCCACGTCCTGCAAGCCGTACGGCACACCGCACGCCCACGCGTCGCGGTTCAGGTAGTCAAGCTTGTCAGGATCCAGCACGCCGGACAGCATGGCACGAAAGAGGGTGAGAGCCTCGATGGAGGCACCCTGTGGTGCCGGCAGGCCTTCATCCACGATGGCAGCTACGAAATCAGCGTCAGCACCTGCAGCCGAGACCGCCCGTCGTAACGGCCCCCGGACTATATCGGCTGTGAGGCTTTCGTGTTCGCGCAGCGGCAGCTCCTTGAGAGAATGCGCGTACGGAAAATGGCCGAGGTCGTGGCACAGCGCCGCAACGAGGAAGCCGCGCGCGGCGGCGGCGTCTATGAAGGAAAGATCGGATTTAGCTGACAGAGCGTCGAGGGCACGCTTGGCCATTTCAAAAACGCCTATAGAATGAGCCCGCCTCGTATGCGTCGCCCCGGGATACACGAGCTGGGCTGGCCCCAGCTGCATGATGCGCGACAGTTTTATAAACTCAACGCTGGAAAGAAGATCCGCGAACGAAGAAGGCAACAACACGTTGTGCCAGATAGGATCACGAACCGGTTCATCGAACGAGAGCCCAAGCTTGAACCACGCATTACCCATCACAACCTCCATGGCCCTGTTGATGAGCAGGCACCATCCGGTGATACTATACCACGATGACGCGTCTTCCATCATCTCG
>JAFGUM010000055.1 GCA_016938515.1 Spirochaetales bacterium
AGCCGACGTAATGAACGCCGCGACGGCGAGGAGGCATGCGACACGGGTATTGATGCGCTTCATGCATGGAAGTATAGCCCGCGCACAGAACTGGAACAACGCTTCGCGGTGCGGCGGGTATATTCGCTCAGACCGATGGGGGTATGAGCACGAGCTTCCCGACGTGATGTTTTTGCATGAACTCTTTCTGGGCTTTTACGATATCTTCAAGCGGGAAGATTCCAGCTACCACGGGGCGTATTTCGTTTTTCTCGATATAAGAGATCAGGTTGAAGAATACGGGTTCGTCCCAGGCTGTGCATCCTATCATGCGAATATCCTTGAGGTACCACGTGCGAAGATCCAGCTCAACTATTGGCCCGCCAATGGCGCCAGAACTTACGTAGCAGCCCCCGCGCTTCAGCACGCGGAGCATGGCGGGAAAGCCGGTGCCGCCTACGTTGTCAATCACTACGTCAACGGATTCTTCACCCAGGTGATCCAGCACGCTTTCGCCGCGGGGGATCACCATGTCGGCACCGATAGCGGCTACCGCTTCCATCTTGGCTGTGCCCGCGATAGCCGTTACGATGGCTCCCCGCCGCTTTGCCAGTTGCACAGCCGCGGAACCAACGCCGCCAGAAGCGCCGGCTACGAGCACGCGCGTCCCCGGAGCTACCTTGGCCCGGTGAATCATGTTTTCAGCCGTGCCATACGCGCAGGGAATTGAGCCCAGCTCTGCATCGGTCCAATTGCTGTGTACGGGGAAAAATTCCGAGGCAGGAACCGCTACGAACTGGGCAAAGGCTCCGTCAAAATCTGAGGCCATCCAGATATTTTCCATGGAACCGAAGCCTTCTGGTCTCATGCAGGGGCGGATGAGTCCTCGGAGTCCAATGCGAGACGTTGCCTCGCCAGGGTATGCCTGGACGAGTACTCCACAGCAGTCGGTTCCCTGGATAAAGGGAAAAGGTGTGGCGGCGTTCCAGCCGCCGTCGCTTGCCTGACAGCCTTCTTTACCGCCGCTGTTTGCGGTTTCTTCTGTACTCGAAGAGACCCCCGCGGAATACCAGCCCAGGCGAGTATTGATTTCTGTGTTGTTTACTCCCGCCGCCAGAACCCGTACCAGAACCTCACCGGGATGTAGTTCTGGTACGGGTACGTCGCGGTATTCAAGCTTGTCATAACCACCGTTCCCGGTGGTAACCACCGCCTTCATTGAGGGGCGACCGTTTGCTTCAAATCGCCCGGGACGTGGCCTGTATATGCTGTGCTCTGAAAACCGCTCTTCGGCTGTCAACGATCAGTCTCCTTGGTCTGCCAGGTTGTACTGCTTCGTTTTCCCGGCCATCACGAGAATACTCGCGAAAGCCAGAATTTCAAACAGTGTAGCGGGGGCTCCGCCCAGATTGGACAGCATCTTGATGCCGTCTATGCCAGCCAGTCCTAGCATGACCAGGGCTATTACGCCGAGTCCCACTCCCCAGAGCACTTTCATCCAGATGGGGGCTTCCTCTTCATCCTTCGTAATACCCGATGAGGTGAGAGCCGCCATGGCATTGGTCGTGGAATCTGCAGCGGTTACAAAGCTGATGAATGTGATAAAAAGGAAAAATGGTATGATTATCTTGGCAAATGGCAGGACGCTGAGCACCGCGTACGGTATAGCCGCTGAATTTCCTGAGTTGAGCAGTGCGACGAGGTCTACCTGGCCTGTAATCTGCAGGTGGATAGCCGTGCCG
>JAFGUM010000006.1 GCA_016938515.1 Spirochaetales bacterium
GCTACCCCGATACGCAAGCTGGCTACAGCGGCAGGGCGTATCGCGGCCGGGGAACTCGAGGTTGATCCCGTAGTGTCTCCCACCGGCGATGAAGTTGAAGCGCTCGCTCGCTCGTTTGGCATCATGAGCGCGAGCATTTCATCGATGCTGAGCGACCTCAAGAACAAGGCCGATCTAGAGCGACGCCTGCGAGAAGAAGAGCGGGAGCTGATGGACAAGGAACGCGCGCTCCGCGAGGCGCTCTTCATCAGCCTGCAAGACCAGATACAGCCTCATTTCCTTTTCAACGCGCTCAACACCATAGCCAGGATGGCTCTGTTCGAGAACGCTCGGGAGACAGAACGACTGTCGCTGGCTCTCGGGCGCATGTTCCGGTACGCGCTCGGAGCGCCCGAGTCGATGGTACGCGTCGACGCCGAACTAACCATCGTGCGCGAGTACCTGTCGTTCCAGAGCCTCAGGTTCGGTGATAGGCTCTCGTGGACCATCGACGCGCTGCCGGCTACGCTGGGTTTCGGGATTCCGCGTTTTACCATCCAGCCTTTCGTTGAAAACGCCGTTCGCCACGGCATAGAACCCAAAGAAGACGGTGGAACGGTCTCCGTAGGCGTACGAAACCGTGGCAGCCGGCTGTACATACATGTACACGATACGGGCGTCGGTATGAGCCGCCCAGCGGGAACTGGAATTGGCGTAGAAAATGTGAGAAAAAGGCTGGAACTGAGGTACGGAGCCGCGGCTACATTGACTATACGCAGCGTCCATGGCAGGGGGACGGAGGTCAGCGTATCCATGCCGGCAGAACCCATGGAAGCTGGAGGCGTATCCCCGTGAAATACCGCATCTTGGTAGCAGAAGACGAACAGCTTGAGCGGGTGGCTCTCGTCCGCATCGTGTCGGCGCTGGAAGGTTACGATATAGAGGTGGTAGAAGCGGTCAATGGCCGCCAGGCTGTCGAGCAGGCGACGCGCGGACGAATAGACATTGCCCTGCTCGATATACGCATGCCGGGCATGGACGGCATGCGGGCGGCGCACGAACTGAGAACCCTATGGCCTCCGATACGTATCGTGTTCGTTACGGCTTTTGATCAGTTTGACTACGCCAGGGAAGCCCTGCGCCTTGGTGTCGACGAGTACCTGGTTAAACCGGCCTCTCCCGACGAGGTACGTGACACGATCGAGCGTATTCTATCCGACAAGGAAGGAGAATACTCCAGCGCAAGTCCAGGTCAGACTGAAGATCGAAGCGTCGACGAAGCCATGGCAATGCTTGAAGACGAATTGAGAAAAGACCTGTTCGACGACACGCTGGACGGAGATCGCCTGCTGTCCTTCTTCAGGCTGCGGGGAGCCCAGGGAGCCAGGGTTCTGGCGCTGGCGATGCGCGTTGATGTCCGCGCCGGGTCGGACGGATCTGGCGCAGTCGATACCCGGGCTTTTCTGGGTGCCTGCGTTAACCAGCTTGAATCAGCCGGCTGGATCGTCGTGGCTGGCTCCAGCGGCAAGGACGCGCGCTGCGCCGCTGCGGAGCGCATCGCCCCGAGCGGAAGCGTACCAGAGCCCCTCGTCGACATAAAGCCTCTGCTCGACCATATCGCGGCTCTAGCTGGGCATTTGCATCGCGTTAGCGTGCGTATCGGTGCGCGCCTGTCGCCTGGCGGGCTGGACTCCACGCCGATCGGTTCGGCGCGCAAGGCTCTTGCCCTTACCAGCATCGATACGCCTGTAGTCATGCTACTTCCCGACGACACTCACGATACCGGTACGCTGTACGGCGGGCGTAGTTCGGTAACGGTAGACCGGGCGTTACGGTACATGATGGAACATCTTGCCGAAAATGTGTCGCTGGTCGACGTAGCGGGGGCGGTTGGCTGTGCGCCATCCCATCTGAGCAGACTGTTTGGCAAGAACGGCGGGGATACTTTTGTGCACGTCCTGTGCAAGCTCAGAACTGACGCAGCACGGGAGCTTCTGAAGACGGGACAATATCGTATTAAGGAAGTATGCGCCCTCGTTGGCTTCAGGGATCAAGCGTACTTTTCCCGGGTGTACAGAAAGTACGAAGGTACAAGCCCCAGAGATGACCTGGGGAGTGGAGCCTGATGGAGCCTGGCCAGGTGGGCAGTAGCAAAAAAATCCATGTTTTCGCAAGTTATTCAATACCACCGATGAGAATAACCCTCCTATACTCATAGTCATGGCGCCGGTGCGCCATTGCGCTTCCGGGTCGCGCGTACGCGTGGCCACACGAAGCCGTGAATTCCACGAGGAGGCAGATATGCAGATCAGAAAAACAGCGCTGCTCGCCATGATGCTCATCGTCGCGACTACCATGGTGTTCGCGAACGGTGGCAAGGACGCTGCGGCTGGCGCGGCGGCGGATGCGAAGCCGGTCGTTCTCCGATTGGCAGAAACCCATCCCGCCGACTATCCGACGACGCTAGGCGATATCAAATTCGCCGAACTGGTCAAAGAGCGCTCCGGTGGCCGAATAACCATAGAAGTGTACCCCGGTTCACAGCTAGGCCAGGAAAAAGCGGTTATCGAGCAGGTACAGTTTGGCGCTATCGATTTTACCCGCGTCAGCGTATCGCCTCTGGCAGCTTTTGTCCCCGTCTTTAACGCGCTGCAACTACCCTACCTGTACCGGTCGGAAACCCACATGTGGAACGTTCTCCTTGGTCCCATCGGCAAAGAGCTGTTCGCCGCGTTGGAACCGTCCGGTTTCGTTGGTATCGGCTGGTTCGAGCCCGGTGCCCGTAACTTCTACAATTCAAGGCGGCCTGTGGCCAAACCCGAAGACCTCGCGGGGCTCAAGATCCGCGTGCAGGAGTCGGACTTGATGGTGGGTATGGTGCAGGGGCTTGGCGCGATAGCCACTCCAATGCCGTACGGCGAGGTATACTCCGGCCTCCAGACAGGCGTCATAGACGGCGCCGAGAACAACTGGCCGAGCTACGAATCGACGAGCCATTACGAGGTAGCCAAGTACTACACGGTCGATGAGCACACGAGGGTTCCTGAAATAATCATAGCCTCGAAAATTTCGATGGCCAAGCTATCCCAGGCTGATATCGACCTGATCAAGCAGGCGGCTCTCGACGCCATCCCGTACCAGCGCAAGCTGTGGGCCGAGCGGGAGAAGGCATCGGAAGCAAAGGTCAAGGCCGGCGGTTCCATCATCACGATGATTCCGGACAAGGGGCCCTGGCAGGCCGCCATGAAAGCCCTGTATGACAAGCAACCCAGCGACGTCAAGTATCTGGTGGACAGAATAGGTAAGGTTGAGTAACAACCGCACGTAGTAATCGGCGGAACCCCAGCGGCACGGTAGCCGTTGGGGCCGCCGTTTTTTTATCGAGGTGCGACCATGAAACAGCGGATACTCGCGGCGTTCAACCTGCTTCACCTGGGCATGGTATTTCTTTCTTACGCCATGATGATTGCCATGGTGCTGATCATATTCGTGAACGTCGTGCTACGGTACGTGTTTGACAGCGGAATTGTCTGGTCTGAGGAGGTCGCGCTTTTGCTCGCTGTCTGGTTCATTTTCATCGCGATGAGCCTTGGCGTAAAACAGGACCTGCACATAAGCATCTCCATACTGCCGGATAACGCCTTGCCGCCCTGGGCGCACCGGATGCTCGAGGTGGCCAAGAATCTTGTCGTGCTGGTCGTCGCTGCTGTAATGCTTGTATACGGGTGGAAGCTGACGAAGGTGACCATGTCGTCGATCATGGCGGCAACCCTGTGGCCGGCTGGGCTGCTGTACGCGGTGCTTCCGCCAACGGCTTTCATGATCATATACGATGCCCTCATGGCTATCTGTGGCGTTGATACCCGGCACCGCGCCCTGGATGAATTTCTATCCGGAAAAGGCTCGCTCAAGGACGTACTAGGAGGCTCCCGTGGTTGACCAGGGCTTTGCCATCGTCATGCTCTTGGGATCCTTCATCCTCTTGCTGGTGGTGAAGATCCCCGTAACATTCTCACTGGCGACCGCGTCGATCATGACGGCGATATATCTGCGCATTCCACTCATGGTTATCGTGCAGCAGATGGTACAGGGGGTCAGGTCATTTAGCCTGCTGGCCATACCGTTTTTCATAATCGCCGGCGAGATGATGGGGCAGGGGGGCATTTCCAGGCGCCTTATCGAATTTTCCAACCTCCTGGTTGGCAGGATACGCGGAGGGCTGGCCCAGGTGAACTGCCTCGCCAGCATGTTCTTTGGGGGCATTTCAGGGTCGGCAGTAGCCGATGTATCGTCGATCGGTACCATGCTCATACCAATGATGAAGGAAAAAGGCTACGACGACGACTTCTCGGTGGGTATCACCGTAACCAGCGCCTGTCAGGGGGTTATTATCCCGCCGAGCCATAACATGATCATTTACTCTCTTGCCGCTGGCGGCGTCTCCGTGGGGCGTATGTTTTTAGGCGGCGTTATACCCGGTATTATGCTGGGCCTAGGTCTCATGGTCGTAAGCTACGTATTCGCCATTGTCAGAGGCTATCCAAAAGAGCGGGCTTACACGCTCAGAGAAGCCATACGGATAACGAGGGATGCCGTTCTAGGATTATTGACGGCTATTATCATAATCGGCGGAGTAATCTCCGGTGTATTTACCGCTACTGAGTCGGCGGCGGTCGCCGTCGTCTATGCCTTCATCATCACATTTTTTGTGTACAGGGAAATCCCGCTCAAAGCGTTTAAGGTAATATTATATAACTCGCTTAAGACGCTGGCCATGGTTATGGCGCTCATAGCGGCTGCCAGCAGCTTTGGCTGGCTCATGGCCTACCTTCGCATTCCCGCATTGGCTACCGAGTCTCTCCTTTCTGTTACCGACAACAAGGTGATACTGCTATTGCTCATCAATCTGGTGCTCCTGTTTCTGGGTATGATCATGGATATGGCGCCCCTCATACTCATAACGACACCCATACTGTACCCCGTTGCGGTAGGAGCCCTCGGCATGTCGCCAATTCATTTTGGCGTCATGCTTATCCTTAACCTGGCTATAGGTCTGACCACCCCGCCGGTTGGCTCAGCCCTGTTTGTCGGATGCGCCATCGGCAGAATAAAGATTGAGAAAGTTATCAAGACCATGCTGCCCATGTGGCTTGTAATGGTCTTCGTGCTGATGCTAGTAACATTCGTTCCCCAGGTTACCATGTTCGTACCGAACCTGCTCATGCCATAACAGCCCTATGGGTGGATCGAAACGCCGAGAGCGCTTGATTCAAAACGCGCATTCTGCTATATTGCCCCCATCACGGGGAATTAGCTCAGTTGGTAGAGCGATAGGTTCGCAATCTATAGGTCAGGGGTTCGAATCCCCTATTCTCCACAA
>JAFGUM010000404.1 GCA_016938515.1 Spirochaetales bacterium
ACCTGGGAGCCTGTCGGACTTAGGATCTTGACCCAGCGAAGGCGAGCCGTGAGTGAAAAATCAGTGAGGATTGAGGGCCATACTACCCGTATGGCCCGATTGACGAGCTGGTTTTGCGCTACGGGGCGCTGAGATGGGCCAAGAAACATAAAATTTGCTGCCATTTTCAGAAAGCTGACCATTTTTTTTGATTCCTTGTCTACTGACTGCACCTCGTGGTCCTAAGTCCGACAGGCTCCTAAGATGCAATGGGTGCGGGAGAGGGTATCTGGTCAGCCTCATGCTTGACACTCATGGCGATGTGTGTGATTATACCGCTCGCCGTTTCCAGCGCAAGAACTCCACGAAGGTGAAGGTATAGATTGATGAAGACCGTATTCGTAAAGCCGGCGGAAGTAGACCGCTCCTGGTTCGTCATAGACGCCCAGGGTCAGCGCCTCGGCCGTGTGGCCGTCAAGGCGGCCTCCCTGGTTCGAGGAAAGCACAAGGCGTGTTACACGCCCCACCAGGAAGTTGGTGACTACGTTGTTATCGTTAACGCCGACAAAATAGAAGTTACCGGCAACAAGTTCAACGACAAGATGTATTACAGGCACACCGGGTTTGCCGGCGGGCTCAAGAAGAACACGTTTGCCTCGCTGATCGAGCGTCATCCGGCGGATCCGCTCGAGATCGCGATTCGGGGTATGCTCCCGAAGGGGCCGCTCGGCCGCAAGCTGGCCAAGAACGTCAAGGTGTACGCAGGCCCGAATCATCCGCACGCGGCTCAGTCGCCCGTTGCGATCGAAGTGTAGGAGAGAAATACGATGGTAAGCAATCTCGGAATCGGTACTGGCAGGCGCAAGACGGCGGTGGCTCGTGTATACCTCCGCGAGGGTACTGGCAAGGTAACCGTAAACGGCCTTGAGCTCGACAAGTACTTTCCTATCGCCGAAGTAGCTGGTTCCGTCCGACAGCCCCTCATCGTTACCGCGAGCGAAAACAAGTTTGACATCGTGATCAACGTCGTCGGCGGTGGCCCCCACGGGCAGGCTGGCGCGTGCAGGCATGGTATCGCCCGCGCTCTCAGCCAGGTAGATCCGGCTTCCAGCCTCGCGCTCAGGACCAATGGGTACCTTACGCGAGATCCGCGTATGGTTGAGCGCAAGAAGTACGGGCAGCGAGGAGCGCGCAGGCGCTTCCAGTTCTCCAAGCGCTAGTCGCGAAGGCCGACGGAGCCTCATGGCTCGAATCGTCGCCCTGGAAGAGGGACCCCTCGCAGAGGGAGCCGTAGGCATCGTCAAGGCGGTGTCCGATACTGGCTCCCTTTTTGTATTCAGGCGATGCTACATCACTCAAGAATTCACTCACAGCGATACAGACGCCACGTATGACCCTCCGTTTGACGTGCCTGATGAGGCTCTCGCCGCGGCCATCGAAGCAACCGACGCCGAAACGCGGGCGGTAGCTCTTCTCGCGCGAGCCGAGCAGTACCGCGCTGGCCTCGAAGCTAAACTGCTCGCGCGCGGGCTCTCACGGGACGCGTGCCGTGCGGCGCTGGACAGGCTCGTGCTCGTCGGGCTGCTCTCTGATAAGCGCTACGCCGGCTCATGGATACGCCAGCGCGTTCGCAGAAGCGTGGAAGGCCCACGAAGTCTATCCGCCGCGCTGTCCCGCAAGGGGGTCGAGCGTCACGCGATTGCCGAGGCGCTCGGCGAAGAGCTGGATGGCGAGCGGCGGCAGGAGACCCTGCTGTCGATGCTGCGGGCTCTGGCGGACAAAGGATTCGGACTATCTGACGCCAGGGATCGGCTCGTGGCTCTGGGCTGGCGGGGCAGCGAGATCGATGAGGCTTACGAATCTCGCTAACGCAGGTTGTATATTGACATTTCGTCACCTTTCTTGCAGAATACTGTCAAATCATACCGTATGGGGAGAACCGTTATGGATGACGACATCCTGACCATAGAAGAAGTTGCCAAGTATTTGCGCGTTTCAGAGCGCACCGTCTACGATTGGGCTCAGAAGGGCGAGATACCCGCGGGCAAGATCGGCACGGTCTGGCGGTTCAAGAAAAGTGAGATAGAGCGCTGGGTCAACGAACGTCTTTCTTCCAACAAGCCAATAGGAGCGCTCCATCCGGTACGGATGCGCAACGTCCTGTCGCCGGATCGTGTCGTATTTCTTGACTACCCCCGCAAGCGTGATGCCCTCGTCGCGCTTGCCGAGCGACTGGCCGCGGCTCCGCAGATAAAGAACAAGCAGGAACTCGTATCGGAATTGTTGCGACGTGAGGATCTTATGAGCACGGCGATTGGTCGTGGCATTGCCATTCCGCACGTGCGGCTGTCAAGCGTAACGGATCTCGTGGTGGCCGTTGGCATCAGCACGTGTGACATTCTTGATTTCAACGCGTTTGACGACGAGCCGGTTCGTCTGCTGTTCATGATAGCAGCTGCCTACAATCAGCACGCGTACTACCTGCAGACGCTGTCTTATTTCAGCGCCAAGCTCAAGTCCAACGAGTTGAGGACGGGTATCATGGCCGCCGGAGATCCGGCAGCCGCGTACGAACTCCTCATCGCCCAGGACGAGGACTAAAAATAACCCCGCGCCAGACGCGGGGTTCACCTCGCCTGAAGCGAGGTTGTGCTCCTACTTCTTGTGCTGATTTCCAAAAAGCTTCGCAACGAGCTCGTTAAAGCGTTCTTCTACGTATCGGCGCTTGACCTTGAGCGTCTGGGTAAGCTCTTTTCCCACCGAGAAATCATTGAGTACCGGGAAAATATGCGTGATTCGCTCAAAAGGCTTGAATCCCTGCTCTTTTGATATTCGCATATTGACTTCTTTGAGAAGCTCGCGATAGATGATATCGTTTTCTATTGACAGCGAGCCCTCGGTGAGTACTTCATCGCGCGACAGTTTGAGCTCGGCGGCGAGTCGCATCAGTTCGTCTTCATTAATAGCGACGATCGCCGATAGCTGCTTCTGGTCTTGCCCGATAACGACCGCGTGGTCTATGTACGCGCTCTCCTTTATCTTGTCTTCTATGGGTTCGGGCTCGACGTTTTCGCCGCCCATCAGCACTATCGTGTCCTTGAGTCTGCCTACTATGATTATCTCACCGTTTTCTGATCTAACGGCAAGGTCTCCGGTGTTGAGCCAGCCATCAGAGTCCAGCACCGCCATCGTTGCCTGGGGATTCTTGTAGTAGCCCTGCATAACCTGGGGGCCGCGGACGAACAGAAGGCCTTTTTCTCCTATATCGGTCTCGGTACCGTCTTCCCTGCGAATTACCACCTCGGTATTGTCGAACGGAACACCGGTAGACCCGAAGGTGTTGCGAGAAAGCGTTCGAGACAGGATGCCAGGCGCACATTCCGTCATGCCGTAAGCGTTGACGAGCGTAATGCCAATGGCGTTGAACAGCTCATCGAGGTATTTGGGTAGAGAACCGGCACCGCAACTGGCGACTTTGAGCCTGCCGCCAACCTTTTCCCTGAAAGGCTTGAACAGCACCCAGGCGAGGCGGTGAGCCGGGTACAGAATGATGGTGCGCACCAGCGCGTACAGCCACGCCCCTGCTTTGCGCAGCGCTGAGCGTCGCTTCAGCGAGATATAGCCTCCCTTGAGATACTGCGACGAGGTCATCCACGCTTGGTTGAGCTTGATGAACAGGAGTACGAGGTTGCGCTTGCCAGAATGCATCTCGCTGAAGGCTTTGAGTAGCTTTTGGTAGACTGATTCCCAAACACGGGGTACAGAAATCAGGACCTGCGGCTTTTCTGATGCCAGATCCGCGGAGAAGCGTCCGGCTGATGAATACACGAGCGTTACGCCGGCGGTCATCGCGCAGTACTCAAACGCCCGCTCGTATACGTGCCATGAGGGAAGCATGACCACCGTCGTTTCGGCCGCGTCGGGATCCATCTCGAGCCTGGGCGTGTTTGCCACGACGTTCTGCAGAAAGTTGGCGTGGGTGAGCATGACGCCCTTGGGGTTGCCGGTTGTTCCCGACGTGTAGACGATGGTGAGGAGGTCTGACGGCTGGATGGCCGCTTCCAGGCGTTCCACGAGCCCTGGATCGGCACTGACCCCTTCTTGTCCCATCGTAACCAGGTCTTCGTAGAATACGATCTTGTCGCGAAGGAACGCGGGCAGCTCATCGTTTCTGGAACCGTCCAGTATGAAGACGGTGGCGCAGGTGGCCCAGTCGTCAGCGGGAATTTCTCCGGAAAGGGCGCTGAGTTGTTCCGTGTTCTCCAGTATCAGATGGCGAGAATCCGAGTGCTTGAATATGAAGCCAACTTCCTTGGGTGAGGTATCAGAGCCTCGTGGCACAGAAACCGCGCCGAGCGCCATAAGCGCGAAGTCTGTCGCTATCCACTCGTAGCGGTTGTTGACGAAAAAGCCAACGTGCTCACCTTTGGCTATGCCGGCTTTGGCAAAGCCCGCGGTGAGTACGCGAACAAAAGCGGCAAAATCGGCATAGCTGCGGGTAACAGTGCCGTTAAGCGTTCGCCACCTGTGCGAGACGCGGTCGGGGAAGCGTTGTGCCGCCTCGAATGGAATTTCCAGTAGGGATCGGTACATGAACGCTCCTTGCGGTCCGGATAGTAAGGATCAAGTATATACAGACGCGCGGATTCTGGTAAGGTTGCGATATACCGGCGAGCCGCTCTCCGTTGCGCGCCATCACCCATCTATGGTAGCATCGATCGCTCATGGCAACAGTATATCCACGCTGGAACGAGGTACGTGCACGTGTTCCTTAAGAGCCTCGAAATATTCGGATTCAAAAGCTTCGCGGATCGGGCCAAGGTCGATTTCTCAGAGGGCATCTCTGCTTTGCTGGGGCCCAATGGCTGCGGCAAATCGAACGTGGTGGATGCCATCAAGTGGGTGGTAGGCGAACAGTCGGCGCGCTCACTACGCGCCGAATCGATGGAAGACATCATCTTCAACGGCACCGAGACGCGCAAGGCACTCAACATTGCCGAGGTTACGCTGACTATCTCCAATGAAGAGGGCGTCCTCCTGCTCGACGTCCCGGAGATAGCCATAAAACGACGCCTGTATCGTTCTGGCGAGAGCGAATACTACATCAACAACCAGCCGGCCAGGCTCAAGGAGTTGCGCGAGCTGTTCTGGGATACGGGAATAGGCAAGAGCGCGTACTCGGTGATGGAGCAGGGCAGGATTGACCAGATCCTTTCCAGCAAGCCAGAAGAGCGCCGCTACCTGTTTGAGGAAGCCGCGGGTATAACAAAACATAAGGCACGCTCCAGAGAAGCCGAACTCAAGCTCGAGCGCACCGAGGAAAACATGCGCCAGGTGGAGGGTATCCTGGGTGAGGTGCGGCGTAGTCATGATACGCTGAAGACTCAATCTGAAAAAACGCTGTCGTACCGGACCATCAAAGAGGATGTCTTCAACGCCGAGCTCGACTTGCACCTCTTGCGACTGCGCGGCTTCGTAAACGACAAGGAGCGGCGTGACGCGGAGCTCGTGGCCAGAACCGCCGACCGCGACGCGCTCAAGGGGCAGATAGACGGTATCAACCTGTCGCTCGAAGAGAACCTGGATATAGTCAACTCGATGGAAGCCAAGCTCGTCGACGTTCAAAAAACCGTCTACGGCCTTGCCGTGGAGCGAGTTGGCAAGGAAAAAGAGCGTAAGCTTCTCTCGGAGCGTGTAGCCGAAACCAGGGCCAAGATCGACCAGTCCCAGCTCAAGTTGCGAGCCCTCGCAGAAAAACTAGAGGGATTACGAGACGACGAAGACGAGAAGAACGGCATTCTGCGCGATCACAAGGGCAGGATAGCGGAGATAGAAAAAAACATACTCGGCTTTGAAGGTTCAATAGAATCAGCCGAGGGACGTATCGTAGCCAACGAGTCGGCTATCGCGAAAGCCGAGGCTGAAATAGTCGCCCTGGACGCGGATATATCAAAAGCACAGATAGAGCTTGACGCGATTACGGAGGACATAGTTGGCGAGCTGGACGCGAGGCTCAAGGAGTCTGGCTATTCTTCTACGGATAGAAAAGCCGCCGAAGAGGCGATAGAAAATCTGATCGCCGGCATCATCGCCCGGCTTTCTGGCAAGGCCGCCATTCTCAACGACCTGGCGACGCTCAAGGATTACGGCGCGCCCGAAGCCAGGGGGCTTATAGAAAGCGCCAGTGCCGCGATGGCCGAGGCGTCGGAACGGGCCCGGGAACTCAAGGAGCGGTACGAAGCGTACAGGCGCACGACGCCAGCGTTCATAGACGAGTTTCTGTCTCCCGAAGGTATTATAACAAAGAAGCGCGCCGTCGACGCGTTGATGGCCGGTATCAAAGACGGTATCGTCGCGCGGCGGGAGCGCATCGCGACCATGCGCGACGAGAACAGGGAGTTGTCACTTCGCATCGACGAGTATCGTACGACTCTGGAAGATCTTCGTGGCAACCGCATACGAATGCAGACGCAGGTACAGGCCGCCGAGGAGTCGCTGTCGCTGATACGCCGGGAAATAGCCAGCCAGGAGGGCTATTACCGCGAGCTTGAAGGCGAGACGTCCATGGAAGAGCGTCGCCTCGCCGAAGCGGAAGAAGATCTCCTGTCTACAGACGGAGAAATAGCGGACATAGAAAAGAAAGGCCGCGAGCTTACCGCCCTGCTGGAGCGACTTGAGAAGGACATTGCCATCAAGAACTCGGACCTTGGCAAGAGGCAGGAAGAGCTCAGAAAAAAAGTAGACAAGCTAGGCTCGATGCAGGTGGAGCTGGAGCGTATGCATCTTGGCCTGGCGCAGACGGAAACCGAGATTCGCAACGTAAAGGATAATTTTCGCGAGCAGTACGGCCGTGAATTGGTGGAATTTGAAGAACGGATGTACGAACTCAGGTCGCAAGCGGCGGAACTGAGGGATCGCCTCGCTGAGCGCAAGCAGAAACTCAAGGACCTGGGGCCTGTCAACCTGATGGCTCCCGAGGAGTATGCTGAGGTAAAGGAACGCTTTGAGTTTCTGTCAACGCAGCTCGGAGACCTGCAGAAGGCGCGTGATGATTTGCGTCGCATCACGCAGGAAATACGCGACGAGAGCGCCGAGATGTTCCTGTCGACGTACAACCGAGTCAAGAAAAACTTCCACAATATGTTCAGGCGATTGTTTGGCGGAGGGCGGGGAGAGCTACGGCTCGTCGATCCCGATCACGTGCTGGAATCTGGCATAGAAATATACGCCCAGCCTCCGGGCAAGAAGCTTGAAAACATATCGCTACTGTCTGGTGGAGAGAAGAGCCTTACCGCCATAGCGCTACTGTTTGCCACGTACATGGTACGGCCGTCGCCCTTCTGCTTCCTGGACGAGATAGACGCGGCTCTGGACGAGCAGAATGTCATACGCTTCGTCAACCTGCTTCGTGAATTCGGCAAAACCAGCCAGTTCATAGTCATTACCCACAACAAGAAGACGGTAACCGGCGCTGACTCGCTCCTCGGCGTTACCATGGAAGAATCCGGTGTTACCAAGGTGATAGCCGTTCGCCTTGAGCGCTCCAACGGCGAGGTAGCCTCGGTGCAGGCTCCTCTTGAAGACTGGGAAGAAGAAGACGTGGAATTCGAGCAGGGACGGGAACTCACCGAGGAGCCGAAGACGGTAGCTGCCACGAGAACCACGGATGCAGCCGGGACGGACGGGGAGGCCGAAGGCGCGTGAAGTTACCCGCGTTGTTTGGTGCGCTGGTCGCGACGGGCTCTCGGGCTATCGCCAGAGTACGCAGTGGGGTAGGGCGGATTCCGGCGAAGCTTGGATCTCTGTTTTCAGGCATCAACGATACGACGCGCAAGATTGTAGGTGTCGCGGTCGTCGGAGCTGCCGGCCTCGTCACGGTTATCGTGCTGTTTTCCCTGGTCTTTACCCGTCCGGTTAGGTCCCCGGCTGATACCGGCCCTGGCGGCGAAGCGCCCCCGACCGCGGGAAGCGGAGCGCCGTGGCTCGATATTCCCGATTCTGGCCCAGCGCTGGCGTCACGGCTGCTCATTCCTGGCCATGGCGAGGTACCGTTGCCGCTGGCGCTCGAGCCCAAGGCGCGGTATACTGAGGCCGAAGCGGCCGCCGTACGCCCCATCCTGGGCGATATCGACGTATCCGGGATGACGCGCCGCAGGAAGGCAGAGCTTGAAGCGATATTCAGCGCAGTCGACTGACCATCCAGGGAGCCTCGCGTTGGTCTTGTTCGCGACGCTCGCGATGGCTACGGTAGCCGTATCGTGCGTCTCTGCACCCACACCGGAACCGGTCACTGAGCCAGCGCCCACGGAAGCTGTCGCGGAGACTGAAGCCGTTGACGCGCCGCCGGAAGCGATTGCCGGGCGCGAGGCGACGCCGGAACCGCAGGCAGTGCGAGTCACGCTGGACGAACCAGATGCACCCGAACATACCGCGCCGGCATCAAGCACTACCAGCGGCAAACCAGATCTAACGGTACTGTCCAGTGTTATGGCAACGCGTTTTGAACCAGTCGCGCTGCCTGAACCCGTGGCTCCCGTGCCGGAAAAACCGGCTAAAACTGCAGCGGCATCCCCTGCAAAGCCACCCGTCGCTTCAACGCCTCCAGCGACTCCCAAGCCCGCGGCGACGCCCAAACCCCTGGCGACGCCCAAACCCGCGGCGCCGACACCTGCCCCCGAGCCGGCGGCTTCAGAGCCCATAGCCGAAGCCACCACAGAGTACACCGCGCCGGCGGTAGCGCTTCCTGCCGCGCCAGCATCGTCAGCGCGTTCCGTAGCGGCCGCGTCTAAGCCTCCCGTTGCCGAAACACGCGTAGAGACGACGAGAGGCGAACGCTTTGAACTTCGCTTTCCTGGTACCGGCTGGATTTTCCTGGGTGACGAGGAAGGTCGCGAAGGGCTCCGATACGAAACGAGGCGGTACGAAGGCACGCAGGCCATATTCGCCCTCAATCCGGAGAGCCCCGGGGAGTACCTCCTGAGATTCCATCGGCAGAACCCAGTAGACCAGTCTACCGACGTAAGCCTGGTGCGCGTTATCGTCACGGAGAAGGCCCCCGTGGTGCTGGATGCACAACAGCGCGCCACCACTGGCGCCGCAAGCGGCGAAGCCAGTGGCGAGGCTACTGGACCGGCTTCGCCCACTTTGCCGTCTGACGCGGCGTCTCCAGCGCTCCCGGCGACGACCGAAGCGACTACTCCGCCAGCTGCAGCCGTAAGCACGGCGCCCGTGAGCACGGCGCCCGTGAGCAAGGCGCCCGTGAGTATGGCGGCGGGATTAACGGACCCGGCTGCCCTCATCAAGCTCGCCCGCGATGAACTCGACGCCAAGCGCGTGCAGGCGGCGATAGAGGTCCTCGACCGGTACACGGCGCTCTACCCGTACGGTAGCGACGAGCTGTTCTACCTATACGGATTGTCGTACGAACAGGATACACCCTTCCGGGATGTCAGGAAGGCGTATGAAAACTACCGACGCGTCAGAGACGAATACCCGCGCAGCCAGAGATGGAAAGCGGCCGCCGACCGTGTAGCCTACCTGGAGCGCCACTACTTCGGTCTTCGCTGATAGCTTGAAGCCGCGTAACAGCGCGTGGTATCTTCGGACAATGGCTACGAACCGAGCATACTACGACGTTCCGCCCGCGCGGTCGGCGAACGCCACCGTCGTGCGGATCATGCCGCGAGACGACGCTACAATCAGCCTGGTCCTCGACCGCACCATTTTCTACCCCGAGAGCGGCGGGCAGCCGTGTGACCTTGGCACCATCGCCGGATTTCCAGTCGTCTCCGTCGTGGAGAAGGGCGATGATGTCGAGCACGTCCTGGAAGCAACCCGTGCGGAGCTCGATGCGGCGGACGTCTCAGCAGGCAGAACAGTACGGTGTGACGTCAACCTTGAGCGACGCCTGGATCACAGCGAGCAGCACACTGCCCAGCACTTGCTGTCAGCGGTGCTGCTGCGGACGCATGGCGCCGCGACGCTGTCGTTTCACCTCGGCGAACGGTACTCGTCGATAGACTTGGACGTACCCCCCATGGATCGCTTCGACGCCGACCGCGTCGAGGACGAAGTGCTGCGGGTGATGCGCGACGACTATGCGGTACTGACGCACCACTGCCCTCCGGAAGACCCCGATTCTTTTCCGCTGCGAAAGGAACCCAGCGTAGACGCCGAGGTTCTACGCGTCGTCGAAATAGACGGCCTCGAGTATTCGGCGTGCTGCGGAACCCACGTGCGTTCGACGAGCGAACTCGGCGCCTTCAGGATAACGAAGGTTGAAAAATACAAAGGTGGCAGTCGCGTCTACTACGTGGCTGGCTCCAGGGCGTACGCCGACTACAGGCGCCTGGCGGCCATAGTCCGCGAAGCCGCCGCGACCACGGGAGGCACCGAGGACGATGTGCCAGGAGTGGTGCTGGCGTATCAGACGAGGATCAAGCGCCTTGAAGATGACCTGGAGCGGGCATCGGGAAACGCGGCGGCAGCCACGGCTGCTCTGCTGGCGTCTGATACCGATGACGGAGCGCCAGTGTTCGCGGCCGCCGACGATTTTGCCGAAGCGTCACGCCTGGCCCGCGCCCTCGCCGCCAGGGGGCGCGTTGCGCTGGTGGAGAGCCGTACTGGCAGCAAGGTAGCCGTGGCATCGCCGGCGCCGGCTGATGGCATAGCAACCATCGATTCTGGCGCGGTGTTTGGCCCGATAGCCAGGAATGGTGGCGGCAAAGGTGGCGGCGGCAAGAACTTTTTCCAGGCGGCTTTTCCCGACGCCCAGGCTCTGGCAGCCTTCGTCGAGGCGGCCAGGCTCGCCCTCCGCTGAGGTTCCCGGCAGAGCCGTGCGCGGTGAAGGTGCTGTATCGCGCTAGGAAAGATGAAACAGTTTGGCCAGGCTTGCCTGGCTCGTAACGCGATAGTGCAGATAGAAAAGCAGCACCGCTACGGGAAGGCTCGCTACCGTTACGATAGACGACCACCCTGGGGTGATGCGTTCCGAGAAGGCCAGATCAAGCGTAGCCTCTATGCCCACGCACAAGGCGGATGCCGCTACCAGCGCTACCCCTACGACGTTTACTCCCTTTCTCCTGGCGCGCGCGACTATGGCGAGGCTTATGCCGACGAGCGCTTCGGCGATTATGACGATGGGAGCCCCGATGGTGGGGAACCACGAGTGGGATGCGTCAAGAGCGTCGAGCGCCCACACGAAGGCAAGCGTGGCTGCGGCTACCAGCACCAGCGTTACCCCTGGCCGCTTGCGAAAAAACAGGGGGAGGCAGACGACAAGGTAGAGGTAGACAATAGCCGACACGGGGTACAGCGACCATCCAGGCTTGCCGTCCAGCAGCGCGTCCATGGCTACCACCGCCAGCGCGGCGACTATGGAGCACACCGAATATACCTCTATGAATATCTTCCGCCGTTCCGATCTCGTCAGGACCACGACATTGTCCTGACCAGTACCTTCCGCTGGCCAGAGATCAGCGTGGGGAGTGCTTTCGCCGTGCTCATCCGCCATAATGGAGGTGCCGCATAGCGGGCACCGTTTCTCATCGTTACCCAGTTCAACACCACAGTGTACGCATATAGCCATAGATTACCCTCACCCATTCGATTGTACGACCACGGAAAGCCCCATGGCCG
>JAFGUM010000405.1 GCA_016938515.1 Spirochaetales bacterium
AGTACATGAGCAATCGAGCTGTTGACTGGCAAAAGCAGGCTGTAAACGACCTGGAATGGGCTCGTGATTCGTTCAATGGCGGGCACTGGGCCCAGGTATGTTTTGTGTGCCAGCAGATTGCGAAGAAAGCCCTCAAGGCAATAGCCTTATCGCAAGGGGCATTTGAAATACGGAGCCATTCCCTGGTAAAAATCTCCGAGGCGCTTGGTATAAACGGTGATATTGAACGAATGGGGCGGCGTGATGTAGGTGTAGCTCCGAACACGATAAAGTCGTGGGTATCGGTACTCGTCGCTTCGGGAATCGTACGATTGCTTGAACCGTTCTTCAGAAACGCGGGTAAACGCCTCGTAAAATCGCCCATGGTCTATTGGATGGATACGGGATTGGCCGCCTGGTTCATGGGATTAAGGAGAAAGAAGCCATTGAGGCAAAGCTTGGAGAAACTCCAGGAATTGACGCGCCCGCAAAGGCTTCCTACGCGCTCAGGGATGGTACGATCGTGCATGATTTCGTCGATACGTCGGAAATACTGTGGTAGCCGAACAGCGGGTATATGGTTTATCAAACCTTGGTGCTGAGTATCCAACCACACTATTGGTGGTAGTTTCGGGGTTCCAGTACCATTAAATTCAGTATCAAAAAACCTCAAAGGCACAAAGTTCGATGAACTAGGTGAGGAGTACGTGAGATAAGACCATGCCTTGACCGTCTCCCAGATTTCTGCAATTGTATTCATGACGAGTCCCGGAATCGAGGAACGCGGTGAAAAACCGCGGCGGACCCGCCACTGTAAGCGCTACGGAACGAGCCAGCGCCATCGCCGCGAGCGAGGGGCGTAGCCATTGTCACCGTTATAGGTGATGAGAAGGCGTTCGTGTACCGGTTTGACGCGCGAGCCAGGATACCGTCCGGGACCGGAGCCACGCCGATAGGCGGTGTGGCCACCTTCGAGGATCGAGGAGTCTCTCCATGAACCCCATCCGGTAGCGGGCTGGCGTCGCAGGCGCCGGTCTTGCCTCCCCTTGCGCTGACATACGCCTCGACGCCTCTCTACGGTAGACTCATCGTCCTCTCTAGTCCGGCATGGCTGGACGGAAAGGATAGGATCATGCGCAGGATCGCATGCATCGCATTTCTCGCCGTTTTCGTAACGGCGGGAGCTGTCGCGCAGGACGCGACTGAAACCCTGGACCTGGGCGAAGCCGTTATAACGGGCGTGCCGTGGGCTCCTTCCGCGCTGTCGCCAGCAGCAGCGACGGTTATTCTCGATGCTGACGACATAGCTTCTTCAGGAGCGAGCCATCTTGGTGAGCTGATGGAGACGGTTCCAGGAATGGTAGTTCGCAGCTATGGCTACGCTGGCTCAGCGCGCACGGCATCTGTTCGCGGTGGCGCGGGTGGACACGTCGTGGTAGTTGTTGATGGTGTACGCTTGAACGATGCCCGAACCGGTTCGGTGGATTTGTCGAGTGTGCCGCTGTCCGGCGTGGAACGGGTAGAGGTACTGCGCTCTGGCTCTTCCGCTCTGTATGGCTCGGACGCTATAGCTGGAGTCGTGTACGTAAAGAGCGCCAGGACAGGCGATCCTGCTCTGTCGTTTGACGCATCCACAACAATGTATCCGATCGCGAACGCGGCTGGTTTGGACGCGTGGCTGGCGGCAGAGGCGCTGAGTATGGCCGGGCGAACAAGGCTGGGTTCTGTGACGCTCAGCGCGGCGGCTGGTCTGGATCGCGCCGCGGAAGCGCAGGCCGTGGCCGATGAGGACGCGGGATACCTGATGCGGGACAACGCCGGGCTTCTAGCAGTGCACGGCACGGTTGGCGCCGTTATCCCGGCGTCCGTAGGCATCATCACGGCGAGCGCATTCGGCCGCTACGCCGACAAAGGAGTTCCCGGTAGCCTCGACTACCCGTCGAGCGTAGCGAGCCAGACTGAGTACGAAGCTCGCGGAGCCACCTCGTGGGGTACCGATGCACTGTTCGGCGGGGCCGCATCGCTCGATGTACTAGTCTCCGGCGCATGGTCAAGGCTGGAGTATGTCAATCCCGATTATGCCCAGGATGACGCTCACGATACGCTCGGAGCCGATCTGGGAATCCGCTCTGGTGTGTTGATAGGTCCCGCTCTCGTCAAAATCGGCGTAGAAGCCGGCGCAGACGGAGCGACGAGTACCAAGATTGGCGAACAATCAAGGCTTTTTGGCGGTGTATACGCGATACCGGAGATGGAATTGGGCGATATCATCATCGTCCCGAGCTTCCGGTTCGACGCGTACAGCGATTTCGACGCTGGGATTAGCTACGGACTCGGCGTATCGTGGAAGAAAGGCGCTCGGGATGGAGCTCTGTCCCTCGGCATTAGCGGCGCCAGTGCGTACAAAGCGCCAGCACTCAACGACCTGTACTGGCCAGAGGACCTGTGGACGAAAGGTAACCCGGATCTTGCTGCGGAGCGTTCGTGGGGGACAGAGCTGAACCTGCAGTACGCCGGAAACATGGAAGGGATCTCATTTACCGTAGAAGCTTCTCCGTACGCTCGGTACGTCGATGATATGATATCGTGGCTGGATCCGGACGGCTGGATGGGGCCAGAGCCATCGAGTCCGGTGAATATCGATACCGCTATATACACCGGCGCAGACATGAGTGTTAGTGCCGACATTGGCGCGGCTTCTCTCAAGGGGGCATACTCCTATACCCTCGCCAAGGATATAGCTGGCGGGGTAGCGTTTGAAGACGCTCCACGGCTCGCGCTGGTACCGTTGCATACTATTTCTGCTGAGGTAGGCGTGCGCGTTGGCTCGGCCACCGCGACGGTAGACGCGTCGTTCAACGCTGGCAGGCTGGACTCGTCGGGAGAAGAAATGCCGGATATCCTCCTTGTTGGAGTAGGTGCCGGATGGGAGGTTCTTGCGGGTACGGTCGTAGGCTTGTCTGCCGACAACCTGCTCGATACGGCCTACGTTGAAAATACCGGGTATCCTATGCCGGGCATGGCCGTAACGCTGTCAGTTCGCTTCAGCAATTAGTCGCAGGATATCATCCTCCGGAGCTTGCTGTTTGTGCGGCAAAGACGGCTCGTATCGTGAATACGAGCCGTCTTCCTGGTGCCAGTCGCACGCCCGCCAAGCGAGCCGCATCGATGGCAGCTCTGTCGAGTATAGCGCTGCCGGAACTGGACCGTAACTGTACAGACTCAACTATCCCATCAGCCGATATCGCGACCTCCAGACTCGTCGTACCAGTAGTTCCCCTGCGGAGAGCCGCCTTTGGATACGAGAGGCTGGCCGAGAAGCTGGTTTTGTATTCGTCAGCCACGATTGCGGCCAGGTCAATTTGCGGGGTAGCGGGGACAGAGCTGGCTGGAACGGGGACAGAGCTGGCCGGAACGGGGACAGAGCTCGAGCTGGCCGGAACGGGGACAGAGCTCGAGCTGGCCGGAACGGGGACAGAGCTCGAGCTGGGCGGAATGGGGACAGAGCTCGAGCTGGCCGGAACGGGGACAGAGCTCGAGCTGGGTGGAATGGGGACAGAGCTCGAGCTGGCCGGAACGGGGACAGAGCTCGAGCTTGCTTCTGGTATGCGAACCGGTTCTATCGGTGTAAGCCTGACCGTGGTAGTCTGGGCGAGTCGTACTGTGTTTCGCGACTCAAGTGCCGGTGACAACATCACCGCGATGGCTAGAGCCGCCGCATGAGCCAGCAGGGACAGAGCTATGGCTGACGGCGTTGTTCTGGAGCCTGTGGAAACAGTCGTACGGTTGGCGTGCTGAGTGGTCATTGGTCGTCCATATCCGGATAATCTGCGTTGCCCACACCGGGGATTTCAATACAAGCTATGTCTGGTATACTACGCTCCTCTAACGAGAACGTCCATACGAAGGATTCGCGCGGATCGGGAGCGGGTATGAACATTGCGGAATTGCTGAGTCGTGGCGGGGTCTGGTACAACGTGCCGGGCAAAACCGCCACAGATTTTCTTGAGGCGCTGGTCTCGGCGATATGGATTCCCGCTGGTGTGCGCAAGGAGGAGCTGTGGCAAGCCTGCGCGCGTCGCGAGGCATCGTCACCGACGGCTATGGGCAGGGGCTTGGCCTTTCCCCACCCGGGATCTCCCATGGTCGAGACAGAGGATGACGCCATGGTAGCTCTGGCGTACCCGCGCTTTCCAGTGGACTGGCGAGCTCCAGACGGCGTTCCTGTACAGGCGGTGTTTCTGATCTTGTCGGCATCACGGAATGACCACCTGACTACCTTGTCTGCGCTGGCTAAACTGTGTGGTCAGGATGATTTCTTCCAGGCGCTGTCCAGGGAGGCTACGCTCGAGGAGCTGCTGGCTTCTTTCCCAGCCCTATGAGGTAGGTTTCAAAGCTCACAGACCGGCACGCGGCGGGCTTGTACGCGCGGGCAGTCGTATACGACGCCTTCATCCTGTCGAGGATGTCTCGCTGCCCCCCACCCATAAACAGCTTGACGATAACCGAACCGCCGGTTTTGAGCATCGCGTCAGCATAGTCCAGCACCGCTTCGACGATGGCTTCTGAGCGGTCTGTGTCCAGCCCACTGTTGCCGCTCGTGGCTGGCGCGGCATCGGAAAGCACGACGTGGTAGGGGCCGCGTTCAGCAATCGCTACCCTGGTCGTCTCGTCGTACAGGTTACCCTGCCAGAAGAAGAAGTTGTCCTGCGCGGGGTGGATGCCCAGGGGTTGCAGATCCACGGCGGCCAGGAAGCCTGCAGCGCCTAGTCGCCTGAGTACCCAGAGACTCCAGCTGCCTGGAGCCGCACCAATGTCGAGTATCCTGTAGCCGGGTTTTAGTATGTTGAATTTTTTGTCTATTTCTTCAAGTTTGTAGACAGAACGGGCTGGGTACCCCTCTTTTTTTGCCTTGATGGACCAGGCGTCGGGTTTTTCGTATGTAGATGCAGCCATGGGTACCTCGCGCAAATAGCATGAATCGACGCTTACATAGTAGCCGCCGAGGGCGTATACTATATACGGAAGCACTATGGGATCCAATACCTTCGTACGCGCCGACGTATGGACAGTGGCGCAGACAGACCAGGGCAACGTCGTTCTCGTGCGGCCCAAGGAATCGGACGTCGTTGTGCCTATATTTATAGGGCAACTCGAGACGCAGTCCATCCTCATCGGCCTCGGACACGTGGAGATGCCCCGTCCGCTTACGCACGATCTGCTCATGTCGGTTATTCACGCGATGGAAGCGGATGTAGCGAGGGTGGAGATACGGGATCTGCGCGACAGGACGTTTTACGCAAACGTCGTCATCAAGTCTCTTGATGGCGAGATAACGATAGACGCCCGGCCTTCAGACGCGCTCGCGCTGGCGGTGCGGAGCCACGCCGAGGTATACATTGCCGAGGATATAGTCGAGTCTGCCGGCGTGCCGGTGGACATGATACGCGAAGCGCCTACCGTAGACGAATCGCGGGTGGCTGACGATACGGCGTTGCGGGCAGACACGTCCACCGAGTCGGTGCCTCCAGTTATCGCGGCCGAGCGCGATCGTCTGCGGCGAGAGCTGGAGGAAGCCGTCGCTGCCGAGGATTACGAGCGCGCCGCGGCCATCAGGGACAGGCTCAAACTGCTGTAGCGGCTTTTTACTTCCACGATCATCTAAAATCGCGCTACAATGGAGCGGTGAATACGACACAACGACTACAATCCGCCATGCTGGCCATTATGCTCTGTGCGGGAGCCATCGCCGGCGCCCAGACGGTAGACCTGACCGCTGCCGATGCGTACGTACGCCCCGGATTTTCTCTGGAATGGGTGTTCCAGACGCCGCTGCCGGGTGAGGCGGGCTGGACCGTCGTCCCGGCCAATCCAGGGGATCGCCCCATCGTAATCAGGGAGCTTGGGCTACCTGGCTCTGCAGAGCCCACGCTGTTTCCGCTGGGCAAAGTGGCGCCGGAACGGTACTGTGTGATGGTGCCGTTTGTCGCGGATGAGCGCTTGCTGGCGTCGAGAACCGGTGTGGGCCTGTACATGGCGCAGGTTGGCCAGAACTGGCAGATATACCTGAATGGTTCACTTATACGCGACGAAACCTATACGGATAGCGATGGTTCTATCCGAATCGAGCGGGCTGTGCGGGGTGCGCTCATAGATATCGACGCGCGGTACCTCAACAAGGGCAACAATCTAGTAACCGTCATGGTGCTGGGTGACCCGAGGGACGACCGTACCGGCTTGTACATGGGTGCTCCTTACCTTATAGACGAGTACGATGCGTTGGAAGCGCTGCGGCGCGAAAGCCTCAAGCTCATCCTGATAGGCATCTACTTCTTCTTTGCGCTGTACCACGCCATTCTGTACGCGCTCAGACCCAAGGCCGTATCGTACCTGTACTACGGTTTGGCAACGGGGCTGCTGTCCATCTACCTGTTTAGCCGAACGTTTATTGTATACGAACTCATTCTTGATACGAGGGTGATTAAAGGAATTGAACTCAGCTCCCTGTTCCTCGTGGTGCCGGCGTTCATGGCCTTCTTCGACTCGGTGCTTGGCCGCCGCGTATCGACGTTCGCCAAGGTCTATGGCGCTGTGTTCGGCATCGCTGCCATTCTCAGGTTGTTCTTCTGGAGTGAAGCTTTCTTGAGGCTCTGGCAGTACACCATCGCCATACCGCTGGCGTACGTGCTGATATTCAATACGATCATGCCTATAATCCACGCGTTCAAAAAGGGCGCTTCGGAAGGCGGGAGAAGAACGCTCGGCTCCTTTGTCGTGGCATTTCGTTCGTCGGGCGCCAGCAAGCTGCTTCTTGGTACGGTTGTAATAGCCACCACGGTGCTGCTCGATGTAGTTGGTTTGAACGCCGGGCGTGCAATAACATACTCCGACTACGCGTTTTTATTGCTGGTCTTTGGTACGGCGGCGACACTCGCCAGCCAGTTTGTAAAAGCGTACAAAGAGAGCGAAGCACTGGGTGCTGACCTCCTGCGCAGGGTTGAGGCCCGTTCGCAGGAGCTGGAAGCGACTATGGCCGAGCAGGGCGAGCTGAGCGTTCGCCTCCAGGAAACCAGCCAGCGGCTCCAGACCCGCGTCGATACGTCAGCCAGGGATATGCGTGTGGCCACGAGGGTGCAGCAGGGCTTCTTTCCCGTGACGGCTCCGCGCAACGACGAGTGGGACACGGCGTTTACCTTCATACCTGCTGCCGGCATTTCCGGCGATTTTTACGATTTTTATACGCGGGGCAGCAAGCTGGATGGCCTGGTCGTCGGCGATGTGTCCGGCCATGGCATAGCCTCGGGGCTCATAACCGTACTGGCCCGCTCGGTGTTCCACCGCAATTTCTACGAGCGCAAGAACAGGAGCCTGGGAGCGGTGCTTGAAGCAATAAACGACGAGCTTATACCCGAGCTTTCTGCCGTGGAAAACTTCCTTACCGCGGCGCTGCTGCGCCTGGGCGACAACGGAACGGTGGAGTACGCGAGTGCCGCACATACTGAAATACTGTACCGTGGCGCAACAAAACCACGCGCCTTGCTCCTGAAGCCTACGGGAGGCCGGGAATACAAGGGGCCGGTACTCGGGCGGGAGGGTATCGAGTCGCCGTACACCTCGGTTCGCTTCGCTCTCAAGCCGGGAGACGCGATACTCGTGTACACCGACGGCTTTGACGAAGCCAAGAACGTCGATGGGGAGCCTTTTGGCGTGGCAGGCGTGCTCGAGGCGTTTTCCACGGCTCCCGCGGGGGACGCTACGCAGATGCTGGATTTTGTGGTGCGCGAGTGGCGCTTCCACGTCAGCGGCACCCGTATCGCCGACGACACGACCGCGATACTCCTCAAAAAGCTGTGATACGGGCTATTTGAGGTTGGCTTTGCGCTCGAACGAGGGACAGTGCAGGCCGGTAGCCGCGAACACTTCAAGACTGGGCATGTTTCTGGTCTTGATGTCGAATACCGTGCACGCCCTGGGCAGGGCTGGATCCCAGGTTACCCTGAAATGGACGCACTGCAGGCAGTTGGGGGCTCTATCCGGGTTTGTCGGCATACCGGGATTTTACCGGGATACCGGAAATCCGGCAAGTTGCCCGTGGGTAGCTACGGGCGCGCATTTTTCGTACATTAGTCGTATGACACTGTTACAACGCATCCGCAGGCCGTTTCGTTTTACCAACGGCAACGCGACTCTCGTGCTCATCGGCATCAACATACTCGTGTACGCGCTCATACACGTCGTGCAAGACGCGTACGTGTACCTGGCCCTCATCCCCGGAGCCGTGCTGCAGCTTGGCTGGGTCTGGCAACCCTTCAGTTACATGTTTGTTCACGCCAACGCGCAGCATCTGCTGTTCAACATGCTTGGCTTGTTCTTTTTTGGAACGGCGGTGGAGCGGTCTCTGGGTACGCG
>JAFGUM010000406.1 GCA_016938515.1 Spirochaetales bacterium
ACGAGCTTCAGGGACAGGTCTGCGCGCTATCTGCGATCTGGTTTTGCCGTGGATTTTCTTGCTCTGACCCCTGGCTTGCTCCTGTTCTCGAGCGGAGCTCTCGGCAGCGGAGCCCTCGTCCTGGTGGCCTTCATGCCGCTGGTAAAGCTGCTCAAGGTGAACAGGACTGTTCGGCGGGTGGGTGAAGCGCGCGTAAATCCGGCAATTTTCAGACTGTTTTTGCTCGTATTCTGGATCCTGATGGCCGCCCACCTTATAGCGTGCGCGTGGATCCTCGTTTCCGGGAATCCTGATGGGTTGGCTCCGGCTGACAGGTACGTGTCAGCCTTCTACTGGACGATGACGACGCTTACGACAATTGGCTATGGGGATATAACGCCCAAGGGTAGCATGCAGATTCTGTTTGTCATCGTGGTCGAGATATTCGGGGCCGCCATGTACGGTCTTGTTATCGGTAACATAGCCGGACTCATAGCCAACATAGACGTAGCCAAGAGCCAGTATCGCGAAAAACTGGACAGGATAAACGCCTTCCTCAAGTATAGAAATATTCCCGATCAACTGATGAAGAAGATCAACAACTACTACAGCTACCTGTGGGACACGCGCAAGGGGTACGATGAGATAGAGTTTCTGCACGACCTTCCCGTCGCGCTCAAGGAATCGGTTGCCCTGCACCTGAACAAGGAAATAATAGAGCGGGTTCCGCTGTTCGAAAATGCCGACGCCAGCCTTATACGAGACATAATCCTGCAGCTTGAACCCGCGGTGTTTACGCCCAACGACTACATAGTCCGCGCGGGCGAGCTCGGACGGGATATGTTTTTTATAAGCAAGGGGTCTGTTGCGGTGCTGTCCGCTGACGAAGCGGTTACCTACGCCACCCTGACGGCGGGGCAATTCTTTGGAGAAATATCGCTGCTGCTGAGCATGCCCAGGACGGCAACCATAAAGGCGACGGGTTTCTGCGACCTGTACCGGCTGGACAAGGAGAACTTTGATCTTGTCGTTGACAGGTATCCTGATTTTAAGGAATCGATACGGGTACTCGCCGAGAAACGGCGTGAAGAGGTAGGCGCGCTCCGGCAGCATCGGCAGGACGGCGC
>JAFGUM010000407.1 GCA_016938515.1 Spirochaetales bacterium
CCACAGCCCGACAGGTCACGAAACGGGTAGCCGCTGTCCGCCAGCTTGGGGTTGATGATGGCGAGCGCGCGCGGCGGAGCCTCGGCCTGCAGAACGTGGTGATCCACGATTATAACGTCTATGCCCCGCTCGCTCGCGTAGTCTACCTCGGCATGGTTTGAAATGCCGCAGTCAACGGTAATGATGAGGCTACCATAGTCAGCGGCAAACTCGTCCACGGCGAGACGGGACAGGCCGTATTTCTCGTCCTCATTGGGCAGGCGATACCGCGCGTCTATCCCGAGGGCTACCAGGGCCTCTACCATCAGCGTCGTAGCGGTTACCCCGTCCGCGTCACGATCGCCAAAAACAAGGACCTTCTCCTCCTCATCAGCCGCCAGCAGTATGCGGTCTACGGCGTCTTCCATCTGGGAAAACAGGAAGGCGTTGCGAAGAAAACGCGTATCGTCCTCGAGGTAGTACAGAGCGTCTTCCGGAGTACCCAGGCCACGCCTGGCCAGGATCGAGGCTACCAGCAGGTCGAGCCCGAAGCGCTCCGCCAGCTCTCGCACGGCAGACGGGGAGACATCGCGCTTCAGCCACTTCATAGAGCGGTTATTTCTTTTATTATCAGCGGCGAGCTAGAAGGTGCGGCTTCGCCAATGGACAGGGAGCCTTCAACAAGATCCCAGGCGGCGTCGAGCGAGGCTTCATCCTTGCCGTACACCGTCGCGATCTCGTCGCCAGCTTTGAGCAGCGCGCCCTTTTTATGCCTGAAAATAAAACCCACGTCGGGCGACACCGGATCCGCGGTCTTGTTACGACCAACGCCAAGGTACACGCCGGCGAGTCCTATCTTGAATGCGTCGATGCTCTGTATGTACCCGCTTGCGGGGGCGCGCAGCTGCCTCGAATGGGGCGAACGGTACGAGCCGTACAGTTCCAGCATGCGATCCGCGTCGCCACCCTGGGTCTTGACATTGCGCACGAACAGGTCCCACGCGCGGCCTGACGACAGGGCCTGATCGCAGAGTATGGCCGCTTCGTCAACGGTCTTCGCTACGCCGCCGGCCACGAGCATCCACGCGGCGAGCCGCAGCGTTACCTCCATCAGGTCGGCAGGCCCCGTTCCACGCAGGCAGTCTATGGATTCTTCCACCTCAAAAAAGTTGCCCACCTTGTCGCCCAGAGGCTCAGTCATATCGGTGATGACACCGACGATGCGCTTGCCCATCGCCTGGCCAGTCTGCACGAGGCTCGAGGCGAGCCGCCCGGCGTCTTCGACGGTCTTCATGAAGGCACCAGGCCCACACTTGACGTCGAATACCAGGGCATCGGCGCCTTCAGCCACCTTCTTTGACAGAATACTCGCGGTTATGAGGGGTACCGACT
Organism: Spirochaetales bacterium; assembly: GCA_016938515.1. Classification (GTDB taxonomy): domain Bacteria; phylum Spirochaetota; class Spirochaetia; order Treponematales; family UBA12059; genus SZUA-370. The sequence continues at coordinate 1,372 of JAFGUM010000407.1, forward strand.
CCACGGTGCCAGTTACGTCCCGCAGCGAATACAGCTTCTTGTCCGCCGGAACTATGGAATCAGTCTGGCCGGTCATCGCGAAGCCGTCGCGCGACAGGTAGTCGCGGAAGTGCTCTTCGTCGACTCACGGCGTGTACCCGGGGATGCTCTCAACCTTGTCCAGCGTTCCGCCCGTATGCCCGAGTGCCCTGCCGGACATCATGGGCACCTTTACTCCGCACGCCGCGACGAGGGGTGCCAGCACGAGCGACACCTTGTCCCCGACTCCCCCCGTGGAATGCTTGTCCACAAAGGGGCCGGTTATCCCTTCCAGGTTCATCGTCGTACCGGAGCGCAGCATGCAGTCCGTCAGGTCCGCGGTCTCCCTGAACGACATACCGCGAAAGAAGACAGCCATCAGCCAGGAACTTATCTGGTACTCGGGAATATCCCCCGCAACGTACCCGTTGACTATAAAGGCAATCTCATCGCGCGACAGCTCAGAACCGTCACGCTTTTTCATTATGATGTCTACGGCCCTCATCGCGGCCTCCTTACAACATTCCGGTATTCAAAGTCCACAGCGGCGCATCAGCGGCACGCCTGGCGGCATCGAGCGCGTACGCCTTGAGCGCGCCAAGCGCGTCACGAGCCAGGCCAACGCGAGCCGCCTCCGCGAAGGACCGGTTGGACGCTGCGTTCAACCACGAAAACGCGCCAGCGGGCACGCACAGGGCGTCGGGTTCAGCGCTCACGCAACGCTCGCAAACGAAGCCACCCGAGCGCCGGGAATAGTAGTGTAGCGCATCGTGCCGTATTGCGCCAGCGCAGACAGCGCACTCACCGGGATCTCGGGCAAGCCCCATCGTATCAAGAGCGCGCAGAACCAGCAGGCAGAAAACCTTGTCTGCCGCGTCCGCGCCTGCACCCCCAACGGCGGCATCCAGGGCTTCAAGAACACCGCAAGCCAGTGTAAAGGCGTCCAGCCAGTCTCCCCCGAGAGCGCTCGTGGCAATGATAAACTCGCTCATGAACGAAGCTACCGCTATCGTATCGAGGCTGGCCCGGACTCCAGGGTATTCCAGTGCCGGATCAAAATCTGTCAGCTTTACGAGACCTTTGGCCTGATCACGGTACACCCACGCGGTGCCGCGGTGCCACGGAGACGCGAGCGAGCGCAACTTGCTCTTGCCACCGCCGAACACGAACGCGTCTACGATGCCATCATCCGCGGAAAGCAGCGTAACGACGCGGGCTCCCGACGGAACTTCCTTGGAACGTAGTAGTATCGCTTCAAACGAGGCTGAACGCGCGGCCATATCC
>JAFGUM010000056.1 GCA_016938515.1 Spirochaetales bacterium
AATCCGCGATTGGGCGCAGCGTTTGCAACGCAAACGCAAGCAATCGCAAAGCCAATTTCAAAAGTAACCGACTTTTGAAATTGGCTCAGTTTTGAAAAACCTCCAAATACGCGCAGATTATTTCTAAAACCTGCCCCCTGAAAATTTGTTTCCAGGCTCTTTGCTGGAGGAGTCGAATGTGTGCCAGACGTATGTACTTATCTGGTAGGGGCGCGCAATGACTATGAGGATGACGAGCGCCAGCGTGTTCGTCATCATCGACAGGCTCATGGTACCCAGGTGGTGTGTGTTCTGCAGGTACCGTGCGAGGACGGGATACGCTCCCCACGCGCTATGAGAAAGAAGGGCCGACAGCACCCACGGTGCAAAGGTTCTGGGACCCACTGGTGAATTTTGTCTACCCAAACTGATTAAAAGTACATCCTAGTGTACATATATCCATCATGACTGCTGTTCTGTCAAGAGAAATGATGCTGTTTGTTCCACGAATCCGTGATTGGGCACAGAGTGTGCAAAGCAAACGCAAGCAATCGCAAAGCTAATTTCAAAAGCAACCGACTTTTAAAATTGGCTCTAAAATTGTCGAATATTGATTTTATTTGTCGAATAAGCTTCAATGATAGCGTGCCGCGGACTCGATCCGGGGCTCAAAGAACGTTGGCATAAGAGGCGCACCATGCATGGCGGCATTCGCAAGACAATACTGCTCGTCGAGGATGAGGCAATCATCGCGTTGCACGAACAGCGAGTACTCGAACAATACGGATACGCGGTGCGTACTGCAAGGAGCGGCGAAGAAGCTATAGAACTGTGCGCTGCCTCTGGGGAGGGACAAAATCCCGATCTGATACTGATGGACATAGACCTGGGATGTGGTATGGACGGTACCGAGGCGGCGCGGCTCATCCTGGAGCGGCGTAGCGTTCCTGTCGTATTCCTGTCCAGCCACACTGAACCGGAAATTGTAGAGAAGACAGAGAACATAACCTCATACGGCTATATCGTAAAGAGTTCAAGCGGTACCGTAATGGACGCTTCCATCAAGATGGCGTTCAAGTTGTTTGAAGCCAACGTGCGCATGTTCGAGACAAACGTAAAGCTCGAAGCGATGCTCGGCGCTATCCCGGATCTGCTGTTTGAGGTTGACCTGGCGGGTACCTACCTGGACGTTCACTGCCCTGATCCCCGCTTGCTCGTGGCCCCTGGTTCCGAGCTTCTGGGCAGGGCCATCACGGAGACGCTTCCAGCTGAGGCTGCGGACGTCATCATGGATGGTATACGGGATGCCAACGAGGCGGGCGTCTCGGTGGGGCGACGCTACCACCTGACGCTTCAATCGGGGGAGAAATGGTTCGAGCTATCGGTGTCAAGGATGGCCGACGCGTGGAGTACACCGCGCTTTATACTGATATGCCATGATATTACCGACCGCAAGCGGGCGGAAGACGAATTGAATGAAAGCAAGCGCCACGCCGAGCGGCTACTGAGCGTGGCGGCAGAAATAGTAATGTCCACCGACACGGATGGTATCATCACGATGTTCAACGATAATGGTCATCGCCTCCTTGGTTACGAGCCTCCTGAACTCGTAGGGAAGCGCTGGGCCGATGTCTGCCTGCCTGAAGAGAACCGCGATGAAGTTGCGGGTTTTCTTGACGCGCTCGCGCGAGGCGAGACGGGTGTTCTCGTGCCGCACGAAAACCCCGTTCTGTGCAAGGATGGCTCCCGCAAGCTTATCCTGTGGCACAATACCGTGCTGAGCGACGATAGCGGCGCGTACGTTGGTATACTCAGCTCTGGGCAGGACATTACCGCCCTGCGGCAGCTCGAGGCGCGAATTCGCGAGAGCGAGGCTCGTTATAGGACAATGATCGAAGCTTCTCCGGACAATATCACCGTAACGGACCTGCAGGGGAACATCGTCATGTCGTCTCCGAAAGCGGCGCCGATGTTTGGCTATGAGCACGGGGACAGCCAGAACGGCCGATCGATTCTGGACTTTCTCGTACCCGGGGACAGAGCTCGCGCCGGCAACAACTTTGGCAGGATTCTGCGCGGCGAAACCCACGGAGCGGAGCTGTATACCGGGCTGCGCAAGGATGGTTCGAGCTTTCCCGTAGAGATCAATGGTCAGTTCATAGCCGTTGAGTATGGACATCCCACGCACGTATTGTTTATCGTACGAGATATAAGCGCCAGGGGACGAGTGGAAGGAACCAGCAGTGAGTGAGGGTAATGGCGAATCGCAGGGGTACGACGGGCCCGTTTTATACTACACCGAGGCGGTCATAGACCACTTTACCAATCCCCGCAACGTTGGCGAGATGGCTGACGACGAGGCCGATGGGTACGCGTGCATCGGCGACCCCGGTTGCGGCGATGAAATGAAGCTGTGGATAGTAGTGCGCGACGACAGGATAGCCAAAATAGCCTTCAAGTCCTACGGATGTCCAGGCGCCATATCGACGAGCAGCATGCTTACCGTATTGGCTGACGGCAAGACTCTGGACGAAGCTCGCCGCATCAGCGACGACGACGTCGTCAATGCCCTCGGTGGTATTCCCGCCAACAAGCAGCACTGTTCGCTACTCGGCGTGCAGGCGCTGCAGGCGGCTATCGCCGACTACAGCCGCAGGCTCAGCGCGGTCTGAGCGCTGCTCAGACCCTGAGGAACTCTATCGCCGACCAGTCTACCTTGCCCTCGTCGTTGACCAGGGTCGCGTCGGCGTGCACGTATTCAACCTTGCCGATGAACATCTCGTGCGAACCGGTAACTACCGAGCCCGTTACGGTGCATTCTATTGAAACAGGGCAGTCCAGCAGGACGGGGGCATTGACCCGCACGCCTTCTCCGACGTTGAGGCCGAGAGCCGCCAGTTTGTCTTCGTCTCGACCGCTACGCGAGCCCAGATACGCGAACGCGTCCTTCATGGATTCAGGTACGAGGTTGACGACGAATACGCCTGTCTCCTTGATGATGCCGTACGAGTGTCGCGACGGTACGATACCGACCATGACCATGGGCGGGTCGTAGCTGCAGTTGCAGGCGTATACGACGGCGAGCGCGTTGTTGTTGCCCTGTGCATCCCGGCACGAGACCAGGATGGGGGACCGGGGGTTGAGCGCCGAGCGGAAGCTGGCCGGTTTTTTTTCGTGCATTTACTGTTCCGTTTCCCGCCCCTTCGCATCGGTTTCTGGCAACGAACCAAGCCAGAATACTTTCCCGTAGCGGCGTATCTCGTGGGCCCTGCCGGATTTGGCAAGTGCCTGTAATACCGTATCGGCGTCGGCGGCTCCCCACAGGTTCAGAGCCCGCCTGAGTTCTTCATCGCTCATCGGATGCCGTGCGAGCGTTTTGGCGGCTGCCTCGAAGGGGTCGGTGTCGGCGCCCAGGCTAAAGTCGCCGTACGCTGCATCCGGGTGTACCACCTTTGTAACCCTGCCAAGTATCGCCTGTGCCCGCAGAAGGCCATCCGCATCGGTTGGCGTTACCCACGTCTCCACAGGCGGCCGCGTTGGCAGTACCAGGTGCACTTCGTCCGGGGCAATGGCACCAAGTACCGCTGCAAGCCGTTCCAGCGACTCTTCATCGTCGTTCTGGCCGGCTATCATCATCGTCTCCAGCCACAGCTTGCCCTTGTATTCTCGCCTGAAAGCCGTAAGGCCGTCAACGTGGCGCTTGTACGAGTACAGATGCTGTGGGCGGTTGATGCGCAGGAACGTCCGCTCATCACCCGCGTCAAGCGTTGGCATTACGGCGTCGGCTACCGAAAGTTCTTCTCGCACTTCAGGGAAGCAGAGCGTCGAGCCGTTGGTGATAACCGCTACCGGCAGGCTTGTCATGGCTTTGACACCCCGCAGCATGGCTCCGAGATCGATGTTGAGCGTTGGCTCACCAGAACCCACGAAGGTAATCCAGTCAACGCCTCCCTGTGACTCCTTGAGAGCGCTTTGCAACTCGTCCAGCACGGCTTCTGGCGGAAAGAACCGCTCGCGTCCGGTCATCAGGTGGCGCGTATGCCCGAGCTGGCAGTACACGCAATTCCAGTTGCAGGCTTTGTGGCCACCCGGGCGCGCCGTAGGGTCGACGCCGAGCGACCGGCCGAGGCGTCGTGACGGCACAGGCCCGAAAACGTAATTCATTTATGGTCCAATCCCGTCGCACGGTGCGGCGTACGGAAAAAAACACCGACAGCGCCCAGAGAGGGGGGCTCACCGAGCGCCGACGGCAGAGAGACTCAATGGTCACAGGCGTTCTCGCCAGGCTCAAGTTTGCCGTGGAGATAGAGCTCGGCAACCTTCTCAGGGTCATCGGAGGGGGCTCCTAGCACCACCTCTATACCGTTGCGGGTAAAGAGGTTCTGGGCTTGCGGCCCCATGCCCCCCGAGATGATGTGCGTGGCGCCGCGTTCGGCGAGCCACGCCGGGTATCGCCCCGGCTCGTGCGGCGGCGGAACGACCTCCTCTTTTGAAAGGATCGATCCAGAGGTCGGGTCGGCGTTGAGGATGGCAAAGGCTTCGCAGTGCCCAAAATGGGCTGAGAGCTTGCCACCTGTCAGCGGTATGGCGATTTTCATGGTAGCTCCTGTATTACTTTTCCCGCGGGAAGGGCCAGGCCATTATGCCGCCTTCCATTACCTTGACGTTTTTCCAGCCGTTGGCTTCTATGGCAAGCGCCGCTTCGTATCCCCGCAGCGATATCTTGCAGTAGCAGATTATCTCCGCGTTCTTGTCGGCGGGTAGCTCGTCAAGGCGCTTGCGTAGCGCGCCAAGCGGTATCAGGTGCTCGCCGATGCCAAGGCGCATGGTCGTGTATTCGTCATCCCCTCGGGCGTCGACGATAAAGAGCTTTTCTCCGGCGTCGAGCTTGCGCTTTACTTCGGTTGTGCTGATGCCCTTGAGCCTGCCCTTGAGCTTGTTCTGCATGAGGTGAGCCGTGGCAATGCCGTGGTCTATCGCGAGCGAGAAGGGCGGGGCGTACGGCAGGTCGGCGTTTACGAGGTCTTCTACGGTCATGTTGCCCTGGATGGCGAGTGCCCACTGGGCTACCTGCTTGGCTACGTCGCCGGGGCCAACGACCTGGGCGCCGAGGATCTTGCCGGTTTTGCGATCCGCTACGAGCTTGGTTACCAGCAGCAAGCCGCCCATGAAGCCGGGCTTGTCTCCGCTGGCGTTGACCACTGTAACGATGTCGTCAAAACCGTTCCTGCGGGCGTTGGTCTCCGACAGGCCGGTGGAGCCCGCGTTGATGTCAAACACCTTGCAGATACCCGACTGTATCGTGCCAGGGAAGGTTACCGTATCGCCTACAGCCGCGTTTTCGCCGGCTACACGGCCTTCAAGATTGGCCAGGTCGCCGTACGGAGCGAGTATCTTCTTACCGGTGATGCGGTGCGTTATCTCCGCGCAGTCGCCGATGGCGTAGACATCATGGTCTGATGTCCGCATGTATTCATCGGTGGCAATGCCGCCTGTGGTGCCTATCGTAATGCCGGCTTCCTTGGCTATGGCGACGTTGGGTACGTTGCCGATGGCCACGACCGCCAGTTCACACACGTGCTCATTGCCGTTCTTGAGCTTGACCCCCGTGAGCTTGCCGTCTTTGCCCATGAACTCGGCTACGCCGTTGGACGTGATGACGTGCACGTTCTTGGTCTTGAGATGGTTCTCTACTATCTTGGCCATTTCCGGGTCAAGGAAGGTGAGGATCTGATCCATCATTTCGACGATGCACACGTCTATACCCGCCAGGTGCAGGGCTTCGCAGGTCTCTATGCCGATGAGTCCGCCGCCAACCACCGCGGCTCGCTTTATCTTGCCTTCGTCGCGGATGGAGCGCAGGTAGTCAGCGTCCTGCATGGATTGCAGCGTCGTGATGCCCTTCTGGTTGATGCCGGGTATGGGTGGCATGCGTGGTACGGCGCCGGTAGCGATGATGAGCTTGTCGTAGGGGAGGGTTCCCGTTTCGCCGCTTGCGGTGTTCTTGAACGTTACGGTCTTGGCCTTGCGGTCAATGGAGGCAACTTCGGTGTTTGTCCTCGCGTCTATGGCCTTGGCGTTCAGGTAGAACTTGGTGTCGCGGACTACACCGGTAGGGGTGCACAGAAGCTGGTTCCTGTCGTTGAAGAAGCCGCCGACGTAGTACGGGTAACCGCAGGACGCCATCGATAGATCGGCGCTCTTCTGCAGCAGGATCACTTCGGCGGTCTCGTCGAGCCTCCGCGCTTTTGCCGCTGCCTTGGGGCCCGCGGCTGATCCTCCGATAACCAGGATTCTTTTCTTGCCCATTGTATCCTCCACTGGGAAAAACTATTTAGACGTAGCGATGATAGAAGCCACCGCTTCTTTTAGTGGTACGCCCGCGTTGGCGTGTGCTATGACGACACCAGCGGCTTGCAGCCCTCCGGCAGCCTTGGGGCCAACCTCGGGGGCTATGACGGTGCCCACGCCCTTGTCTGCAAGGAATGAGGCCGCGCCAGTTCCGGCGCCGTGCTCGGCTCCTACACCGGAGTTTTCGACTATGGTCATGCTCGAGTCGGCAGAATCGTAGATGGCAAACTTTGTAGCGCGGCCAAAAACCTTGGCTACGGTTTGTCCGTCATCGGTTGGCAGTCCGTATTTCATGTGTTCCCCTTCTGATAAAAAACTGACAAAGACACGACGAAGTAAGGAGCCAATACGCTGGATAATTTCCTGTAGAAGTATCTCTCCCCGTGCTTGTTTCGTGTTCTTGTACTTCCTTATGGTTACGATGTAGCCGACATTGGGCGAGCAGACTTCCCGCCCGCTTCGCCAATAGCTTCGATTGTAGCATCGAGTAGCGCCCGTATGCTGTCAGTGGCTTCGCAGCGGATTTCAGCCCAGGTACGGCCCGATTCTTCCGCTGACCGGAGCGCCGGATCGAAAGGTATTTCTCCAACGAGAGGAATACCCGCGTCTGAGAGCATGCTTCGGGCTTTTTCGTCCATGGCATCGTCGAGCCCCGTCTTGTTTATGACGGCGAGCGCCTTGCGCTTCATGCTGACGATTAGTTCTACGAGGCGTGCGGCATCCCGAATGCCTGATGAGCTTGCTTCGACGACCACGAGTACGAGATCGGTACCAGTGAGCGACGCTATGACGGGACATCCGATACCTGGTGGAGCGTCTATAACGATGATGGAATCGTTCGATGCTATCGCTTCTGCGCGCTTGCGCACGACCGCCACGAGTTTGCCGCTCGTGTCTTCACCAGGTTCGAGTTCGGCGTGAACCAGCGGCATCGAACCGCGCCCTTCCGACACAAAGAGCACGCCAGCTTGTTTTTCAAACGTGACGATGGCCTTGGTGGGGCACACGTCAACGCACGCGCCGCAGCGCTCGCACAGTTCGGGTACGATGCTAAAGAGGCCGGTGTTGTTGTCTGCTTCTATCGCTCCAAAACGGCAGGCCGTAAAGCAGCGCCCGCAGCCCGTGCACGCCGAAGCCTCAATGCTGAATCCCGGGCCGGCGAAATAGGGTGTACGTTCCTTCTCGATGGCGCCGAGCGCGATGGCGCCGTTGGCGGCGTCTACATCGCAGTCGGCGAATATGACGGGTGCGCCAAGGCTCGAGGCCAGGGCCGCCGCCATTGACGTCTTACCAGCGCCACCCTTGCCGCTTGCTACGCAAATGCTCGTCATGACTGCCCTCCAGATCGAGCGCCGGCCAGGGCCGTATCCAGGATGTGGTCCATCTCTGCCATTATTTCTGTATCCTCGCGCCACAGCTTTGCTCCGGCGCCAGATTCCGCGCGCGATCTCAGAAACGCTATGCGCCCTATGATGGGAGCGCCGTGACTCGCGCAGAATGCGTCTACGTCTGCATCGCCAAAACCGTCCTTGTTGACGACAACACCCATGGGTATGTGGCGGCTCTTGGCCAGCTCTATGGCCGCTCCCAAGTCGTGCAGGGAAAACTGGGTTGGCTCCGCTACGAGGATGATGTAATCGGCACCCGCGACAGCGTGCGTAGCGGGGCAGGAAACACCGGGGGGGCAGTCACGCACCTGGATGCCGGCAGCTTGGCTCGCCGCGCGTAGCTTGGCCGCCTCTATAACCGAGGTTGACCGTATATCGCCTATATCCATGCGCCCTTCGAGGATACCAAGCCCATCCACCCTGAACATGGCCGTGGTACCTACGCGTGCGTCTACTTCTTCGAGGGCGTTGGTTGGGCAGACGGTAACACAGCGACCGCAGCCCTTGCAGACCTTGTCGTCTATGGTAACGACGCCGCCGATGGCTATGATAGCACCAAACCTGCACGCCGCGGCGCAGAGGCCGCAGCCGGTACATCGGCTTTCATTGAGGCGTGGTACTGATATCTTTACTTCAACCGAAGCACCCATGGGCGCGGCGGATGGGAAATACCCTGTAGAGTCGGGGGCTTCTACGTCTAGATCGACGAGGAGGACGCTCGACCGCTTGGTGGCGGCGAGCGCCAGATGGGCGGCTACCGTCGTCTTGCCGGTGCCGCCCTTACCGCTCGCGATGGCAACTATGGTATCGCGAGCGGATTTCACGCGTCAGCGCTCCCATCCTCCTCAGACGGTTTTGCCAGCATGGCTTCAGTGCGGGTAAGTTCGGCGCGTAGCAGCGCGGCGCGCTCTTCAAGTGACGCCTTGATCTGCTCGGCGGTCGCGCCGGGAGCCTGAAGGTCGTAGCCGGCAGCAAACCAACCGAGCCCACGACCGGGGCCAACGCTCCATCCCCTACCGTACGCCATACCGCGGCCAAAACCCCTGCCACGACCGTAGCCAAACCCTAACCCTGCTGCAGGAACCCTGCCGTACACGTCAGCCTGAACCCGGCCACCGCCGCAGTAGCCCATCGCCCTTCCAGTCATTGGTCCGGCCCCAGCGGGGCCGCTTCTATCAAAACCAGGCATAGTATGCCTCCTTAAGTGTATATGACATTATAGCGGCGTCAACGACGCCAGGAGGAATAACTAGCATATGCCCACTATCCCTCTCAGTAGAATATAGGCTTTTGCCCACTACGTGTCAACCTGAAAATACCCGTGGCTGCGTTTGACAGCAGCCGGGCGCATGAGTTGTCAGAACGATGAATTACCGTAGTAATGGAGGACTGCTGTCAGCGGAGCGGATCGGGAGGTGAGCATAAACTGTCTCTGGTGCTGCAGGGGGGCCGGGGGCGGATTGCCCCCGGCTATTACGATTAGTCCGCCAGCACGGCTCCCTTGGCGCCCGAGCTGACGATAGCCCGGTAGCGGCTCAGGAACGAGCTCTGTATGCTCTGGACCCGCGGCTTCCAGGCGGCGCGGCGGCGCTCCAGCTCGGCGGGGTCAACCTTGAGGTCTATCCGCTTGCCAGGTATGTCTATCTCGATGATGTCGCCTTCCTCGATAAGCCCTATGGGGCCGCCGGCCGCGGCCTCTGGCGACACGTGGCCGATAGCCGAGCCGCGCGTCGCTCCGGAGAAGCGCCCGTCGGTGATGAGGGCCACCGTTTTGTCCATGCCCATGCCCGCCAGAGCCGACGTGGGGCTGAGCATTTCCCGCATACCTGGTCCGCCGCGCGGCCCTTCATAGCGTATGACCACGACGTCGCCATCGCGTATTGCCCTGGCCTTGATGGCCGCGTAGGCTTCTTCCTCGCTGTTGTAGACGCGAGCCGGTCCAGAGTGCCTGGCCATCTCCTCTGAAACCGCTGACTGCTTGACGATGCCTCCATCGGGGGCGAGGCTGCCTTTGAGAACGGCGAGACCGCCCTGCGCGTGGTACGGATTGGACAGCGGCCGAATGACGCGCTCGTCGCGGACGCGCGCCGATTTTATGTTCTCCGCTACGGTCTTGCCGGTGGCGGTGATGCCGCTGCCGTCTATGAGGCCGCCTTCGAGCAGCCTGGCCATCACGGCTTGTACGCCACCCGCGCTGTACAGATCCTGGATGTGGTGGGGGCCTCCGGGGCTCATGCTGCAGAGGTGCGGCACGCGCTGCCCGATCTCGTTGAACATCTCTATGTCAAAGGGTACGTCAGCCGCGTGGGCTATGGCTGGCAGGTGCAGCGCGGTGTTGGTCGATCCGCCCAGGGCCAGGTCTACGGCAACCGCTGTTTCAAAAGCTGCCCGCGTCAGTATGTCGCGTGGGCGAATGTTTTTGTCCACCAGCGTCATGATGGTGCGGCCAGCTTCCTTGGCCAGACGGTCGCGATCGGCATAGACAGCTGGTATGGTGCCGTTGCCGGGCAGGCCGATACCCAGGGCTTCCATCAGGCAGTTCATCGTGTTGGCGGTAAACATACCCGCGCACGAGCCGCAACCGGGGCAGGCCGCGTTTTCCACCTCCAGCAGCTCCTCTTCGGTGCTGGTGCCCGCCATCACCTTGCCCACCGTCTCGAAGACGGTAGACAGGTCTATGTCCCTGTTGCCGTGAACACCAGCGAGCATGGGACCGCCCGAGACGACTACGGTGGGTACGTTGAGCCTGGCCGCGGCCATGGCCATGCCCGGTATGATCTTGTCGCAGTTGGTTACCATCACGAGGCCGTCGAGCGCGTGGCCCCTCGTCATTATTTCTATGGAATCCATGATGAGTTCCCTGCTCGGCAGCGAGAACTTCATACCCTCATGGTTCATCGCTATGCCATCGCAGACACCGATTACCGGGAACTCCAGAGGTAGCCCCCCAGCCGCGTAGACGCCGGCCTTTACAGCCTCGGCTATGCGCTTCAGGTGAATGTGCCCGGGAATGATGGCGTTGTACGCGTTGACGACGCCTATCCACGGCCGCTCTATCTCCCAATCGGCGTAGCCTGAAGCCTTCATCAGCGATCGGTGCGGTGCCCGCTCGATGCCCTTCTTTGCATTGTCACTGGTCAATTGTATGCTCCTTGCTTGATGCCCCACGGTCTGCTTGTCAGACGCTCATCCCGAACAGGCGGGGTAAAATGAGAACGACCTGCGGTACGTATACGCACAGGAAAAATACCGCAATAAGAATCAGGACCATCGGTATGATGGGCTTGGTGAT
>JAFGUM010000408.1 GCA_016938515.1 Spirochaetales bacterium
GCCACGCACCTGATGATCGAGGCGCTCAGGCTGGCTTTCGCAGATCGCGGCAAGTACATGTCCGACTCGGACTTCGTAGACGTCCCGCTCGCCGGGCTCACGAACAAGGCCTACGCCAAGACACTCGCGGCCAAGATCTCCATGGACGCGGCAATGGGCTCGGCTACCGCCGACGATCCGTCCAAGTACGAGAGCGGCTCGACGACGAGCTTCGCGGTAATGGACAAGGCCGGCAACATGGTCGCCGTTACCAAGAGCATCAACTACTTCTTCGGTTCCGGCGTCGTAGTCCCGGGCACTGGCATCATCATGAACAACCACATGGACGACTTCGTGCTCAAGCCGGGTCACATCCAGTCCATAGAGCCCGGCAAGCGCCCGCTGTCTTCGATGACCCCGACCCTCGTGCTTGACCCCGACGGCAAGCCGTTCATGGCGGTGGGTTCGCCCGGTGCCACGCGCATCATCGAAGCGGTCGCCCAGACCATTTCCAGCGTGATCGACCACGACATGTCGATACAGGAAGCGATCATGGCGCCGCGCGTCTTCACCATGGCATCCGGCCAGGTGCAAATTGAAGGCCGCATGTCATACAACACGATAAACAAGCTCAAGGAGATGGGGCATAACGTCAACGTGCGTGGCGATTGGGACGCGTACTTTGGCGGTGTGCACGCCGTCGTCTACGACAGGCCGGCCAAGCTGCTCAGAGGTGGCGCCGACCCGAGGCGCGACGGACAGGCCGTCGGTTTCTGACGTACCGGTAATCTGGCCCCGGTAGTATCCGGGGCATCGATAGCGCCGTCCGGCAGAACCAAAAGAAGGTTCCGGGCGGCGTTTTGTTCTTGCATCGACGCGCTCTCTGCGTTATCACCATTATAGGAGTATACCAATGCGAAGATCACTTGCTTTCATCGTGGCGCTGGCCGTGGCAGTAGCCTGCGCGTCTGCCCAGGCCGTAACCGCCATAGCCGAGAAACCAGCCGTACTCACCGCAGTCGGGCAGGCCGCCGACATCGAAATGGTAAAGGTGCTGCTCAACCGCGCCAAGGTACCGTACACGGCTGATACGCTGTTCAGGGCAGAGAGCCTGCCGGGTGGAGCCAAGACGCTCATAATTTCAGTAGGCGGCAGCTCCAAGGGACTCGGAGCCGCTGGCATCAGCGTTGACGACGAGACGGCCAGAGCCAAAGCCCTGCTCAAGCGCGCCAAGGAACTGGGCATGAAGATCATTACCGTACACGTTGGTGGAGAAGCCAGACGCGGCACGCTGTCAGACACCTTCATCAGGGAGTGCGTAGGCGTCAGCGACCTCGTTATCGTGGTGGAAGATGGCAACAAGGACGGCCTCTTTGATACGCTGGCAAAGCCGGCGGGTGTGCCCGTAATCAAGGTCGCCAAGATTACCGCCGCCGGAGCACCGCTCGCAGCGGCCTTCAAGTAAGGATCAAGCCGTGCCTTTTGAATTTGTGCTGTTTTTGGTGATGGTGGGAACCTTCATCGTATGCGCCTTTGCGATAAAGCTGCCGGTGTCCCTGTCGATGCTGGCGGCCGCGCTCGCCGGTTTGCTCGCCTCCGGTAACGGCCTCGGCATACGGCACCTCGTCGAGGGCACCTTTGGGTACGTCGACACGATACTCGTCATAGCCACCGCCATGGCATTTATGCGGGCCGTGCAGGAATCGGGAGCCCTCGATGCCCTGAGCATCGTCATCATAAAGCGGTTTCGCTCGGTGCCGGCGCTGCTGTTGCCGCTGCTGATGCTCGTAGCGATGTTCCCCGGCATGATTACCGGCAGCTCGAGCGCTTCGGTACTCACGGCCGGCGCGGTAGTCGGTCCCGTGCTCATCCTGCTGGGCTTGCCGGTGGAGAGCGCCGGCGCTTTTATAGCGATGGCTGGCATCCTGGGCATGATAGCCCCGCCTGTCAACATTCCCGCCATGATCATTGGCGGCGGCATAGACATGCCCTTCGTGGGCTTTGAGATCCCATTGTTGCTGCTTACCATGCCGCTCGCCGTGGCGTTTTCCCTGTCCATGGGCCTTAAGTACATCAAAAAGGTTTCCTGGGAAGAGATAGCCCCAAAGCTGGATACAGAGACGTATCGGCGCTACGGTCCCAGGCTGTTCGCGCCAATCGTCATCGTCGTAGCGCTGATGGTGCTCGGCAAGACAGTGCCCGACTATTTTGGCATGGGTCTCCCCCTCGTGTTCATCATCGGGGCAGCGCTGGCCTCGGTCGTTGGCAAGCGCTTTAACGTGCTCCATGCGGCCAAAGCGGCGGTAAACGACGCGTTGCCGGTGCTGGGCATTCTGGCGGGCGTAGGCATGTTCATCCAGGTAATGACGCTGACTGGCGTTCGCGGCTTCGTCGTCGTAAGCGCGCTGTCAGTGCCGCCGGCGATGCTGTACGCGGCCATAGCCATTACGATGCCCTTGTTCGGCGCCGTGTCCGCTTTCGGATCAGCCAGCGTACTCGGCGTGCC
>JAFGUM010000057.1 GCA_016938515.1 Spirochaetales bacterium
AATCCGCGATTGGGCGCAGAGTTTGCAAAGCAAACGCAAGCGATCGCAAAGCCAATTTCAAAAGTAACCGACTTTTGAAATTGGCTCCAGAGACACAGAAAAGATGAGAATACAAAAGAGGAGGGGACAGGGATAGTAGCACGACACTGGTTCAGGCGCTCGGTATCCTCTTTCAAAAAAAAGGGCCGTAGCTTTGCTCTCAAGCCACGGCCCATATGGGAAAGGAGGTACTATAACAACACCCACAACCACAATGACGTTACAACGCCCCGAAGGGTAACCCGGCGGCGTCATCCATGACGTATCCGGCTTCGCCGGGTTCACCGTGCGCGCCCGTACTCGCTTCGCTCGTTCGAGTCTGAGGAATTTATTGGAGTGCGCGCTGAAAGCGCGCTGTCGTCCCTGGGCGCTCGTCTACAACGCCCCGAAGGGTAACCAGGCGGCTACCTCTCAGAAATACAATTCGTATTCTTGAGGCACTGGGGCGTTGTAGACGTATTCGGCTTCTTGCTTCTTCATGGCTATCCAGCTGTCTATGAGATCGGCGGGGAATGCCGTTTTCAGATACTCGTGGTCCTTTTTTAGTCCAGACAGCACGTGGAACAGGCCGGTGGGGAAGGTGTTCTTAGGCGTCTCCTTCGTGGTCGAGTAGCCGAGCGCAACGGGGTCAAGCCCGCGGGCCACGCCGTCGAGACCCGCGAGCAGCATGGCCGCCAGGAAGTAGTGCGGATTGGCGGTGGCGTCACCGGTTCGGAACTCTATACGCGCTTCGCCTTTTTTGAGGTAGCCGGGGATGCGCACTGCCGCGGCCCTGCTACCCTGCGCGAAGGTGGCGGACACGGGGGCCTCGTAGCCGGGCACGAGGCGCCGGTAGCTGTTGGTGCTGGGATTGGACCACGCCAGCAGCGAGCCGGACAGCGCGTGCGACAGTACACCCGCGGTGTAGGCAAGGCCAATCTCCGACAGACCATACAAGCCTTCACCGGGGAATACGCTCTTGCCGGCTTTCTCCACGAACTGGTGCACGTGCATGCCCGAGCCGGCGATGCGATACATTGGCTTGGGCATGAAGGTGACGTACAACCCCAGCTCATCGGCGATTGACTTGATTATCCACTTGCCCAGCACGACGGCGTCCGCCGCCGCGACGAGCGATACAAAGTTAAGTTCAATTTCAAGCTGGGACGCCGCGACCTCGTGGTGGTGGTACTTTACCGGAATACCAGCAGCTTCCATCGTACGCACGGCCTCGTTGCGCAGCTTGCCGTACTTGTCTTCGGGAGCCAGGCGGTGGTAGCCCTTGGACAAGCCGAAGCGCGGGGCGTCCGCGTAATCGTCGCCAATGCCCTCGGCGCTCTCGACGTAGTAGTACGAATGCCCGGTCGTCGTCGAGTAGCGCACGTCGTCGAACACGTAGAACTCCAGCTCGACGAGCATCTTGACGTCGTCGCCGACGCCGCTCGCGTTGAGGGCTTCCATGGCCTTGCGGGCGACGGTCCGCGGGTACTGGTCAAAAGGATGACCATCGGTGGTCCACACGTCGCAGAACGCGTGCAGTATCCTGAAGTCGTCCTGCTCTTCTACAAAACCCGTTGCCAGGTCGGGGATGGCGACCATGTCGCTTTTCTGTACCTGCGCGTAGCCAAAGTTGCTGGCGTCAAAGCCTATGCCGTTCTTGAGCACCTTGTCGCTCACGTAATCACGCGGCAGCGACACGGAGTGCAGGGCACCGTGAATGTCAACGACGAGCATGGACAGGTAGTCTATTCCGGACAGGTCTCCAGAATATCTGGACAGTCTCATCAGGGCCTCCTTTACGAGCGCCGCCCGTCTCGCAAACTCAAGAACGAGCCAACGCACGAATACAGATCGTAAGCCCATACCATCCGCGGCGCAAGCCATGATCGGCAGCCGATATCGGCAGC
>JAFGUM010000058.1 GCA_016938515.1 Spirochaetales bacterium
CCGAGATCGACCAGTTCAAGACCTGAGCGTAGCTATCCTGGGAGCCGGCTACGCGGGGAAAATCTATCTGACGACGAAGTTGACCAGCTTGCCGGGTACGACGACGACCTTGACGACATTCTGGCCATCAAGGCGTTCGGCGACCTTGGGCAATGCCCGCGCCATCCCATCCAACGCGTCGGAGCCCAACCCCTTGGCCGCCTTGAACTCACCTCGTAGCTTGCCGTTGATCTGCACTATTACCGTATCCTCGTCATCCTCGCACAGAGCGGGGTCATACGTCGGCCACGAAGCCCTGGACACGCTCTCGGTATACCCCAGCTTCTGCCACAGTTCCTCTGCCAGGTGCGGGGCGTACGCTGATACCATGCGGACAAGCGCTGACCACAGGCTCCGGGGTACCGTCTCCAGCTTGACCGCTTCAGTGGACAAGACCATCATCGCTGAAATGGCAGTGTTGAAGTTGAGCGTATCAGTATCGACGCTCACCTTCCTGATGGTGCGGTGCATCAGCTTGAGAAGCTCACCAGTCGGCTCGGCATCGCTGAGCGGCTTATCACCAAGAGCGTACAAGCGCTCCAGAAACCTGCTCACGCCGACCAGCCCCGCCGTCATCCACGGCTTTGACACTTCGAGCGGACCCATGAACATCTCGTAGCAGCGCAGCGTATCGGCTCCGTACTCCTTGACGATGTCGTCAGGGTTTATAACGTTGCCACGGCTCTTTGACATCTTCTGATTGTCTTCTCCCAGGATCATGCCCTGGTTGACGAGGCGCTGAAATGGTTCGTTCGTGTTGACGAGCCCCAGATCGAACAGAACCTTGTGCCAGAACCTGGCGTACAGCAAGTGCAGCACCGCGTGCTCGACGCCGCCTACGTACAGGTCTACTGGCATCCAGTAGTCAACTTTGTCACGGCCGACAAATTCCTTGTCGTTGGCTGGGTCGAGGTAGCGCAGGTAGTACCAGCACGAACCGGCCCACTGGGGCATCGTGTTGGTTTCACGCCTGGCAGAGCCACCGCAGACGGGGCAGGTGGTCTGCACCCAATCCTCAATCTTGGCCAGAGGAGACTCGCCAGTACCCGAAGGCTCATAGCTCGACACATCGGGAAGCACGAGCGGCAGCTGCGACTCCGGCACCGCGACGACACCGCACTTGGGACAGTGTACCACTGGGATAGGTTCACCCCAGTAGCGCTGCCTGCTGAACAGCCAGTCCCGCAGCTTGTAGTTGACGGCTTTTTTGCCCAGCCCGCGCTCTTCGAGCCACGCGGTGATGGTTTTTTTAGCCTGATCCGTTTCCATGCCGTCCAGAAATCCTGAATTGACGTTGAGTCCGTCAGCCGCGGTACATTCCGGCATGTCGCCGATGCACGGTGCAGCCTTGCCATCGGGTCCAGGCCTCGCCACCACTTCGATGATGGGCAGGCCAAACTCCTTGGCAAAGTCCCAGTCGCGCTGGTCGTGTGCGGGTACCGCCATGATGGCTCCGGTACCGTACGACGCCAGGACGTAGTCTGAGATCCAGATTGGTATGCGCTCGTCATTGACCGGATTGATGGCGTAGGCACCGGTAAAGACGCCGGTCTTCTCTTTGGCAAGGTCGGTTCGCTCAAGGTCGCTCTTCTTGGCGGCGGAATCTACGTACGCGTCGACAGCGGACTTCTGGTCAGCCGTTGAAATTTTTTCCACGAGCTCGTGCTCGGGAGCCAGCACCATGTACGTAGCGCCGAACAGCGTGTCCGGTCTGGTCGTAAACACCTCAAGCGGGTCGCCCGAGCCGTCTACCCGGAAGAGGACTGATGCACCTTCTGATCTGCCTATCCAGTTGCGCTGCATCGCCTTGACAGGTTCTGGCCAGTCTAGCCCGTCGAGATCCTCCAGCAGGCGGTCAGCGTACTCGGTTATCTTCAGTATCCACTGCCTGATGCGCTTGCGCGTTACCTTGGTGCCGCAGCGATCACACGCGCCATCTTTGACCTCTTCATTGGCGAGTCCTGTCTTGCACGAAGGGCACCAGTTTATGGGAGCATCCGACTCGTACGCCAACCCCTTTTTGAACAGTTGCACGAAAATCCACTGGGTCCAGCGGTAGTAATCTTCCTCGCAGGTTGAAACTTCCCTGTCCCAGTCGTACGAAAAACC
>JAFGUM010000409.1 GCA_016938515.1 Spirochaetales bacterium
CAAGAATCCTGCGCGCCATAGTGCTTTCCATGGCTTCACGACTTGCCCCGGGACGAACCTGACGCTGAGTTGGCAGTGCCGCGTGCCTTCGTCTAGTGCGCGGCTTTACGCTCGAAAAGCCCGAGACCCCATATTCCCGCCGCAGCGAGTAGCGCTACAACAGCGACCAGCGCCCATACCGCCTGGAAACCAGCGACCGCGGCGATTCGACCCGCAATCGGCGTAGCCAGGGAAAAACCCAGCCCAGAAATCAGTGGCAGCACCGAGTTGAAGCGAGCCCGGTGCGACATTGGCGTGTGGTTTGATACGTAGACGCTCTCGTTGGTTGCCTGCACAATCTCCCCCATCGTCCACAAGAACGTAGAGAAGTAAAATATCCACGGTGCACCAGCCCGCATGAGCACGCCAAATCCCAGAGAGTACAGAATACCTGCAACCGCGACGTTGGCAATTGGCTTGAACCTGCGCGTCAGGGCGACGATGGGCGTGGTAAAGACAAGCACGAGGACAGCGTTCATCGTCATCATAAAGCCGTATAAACGTGCCCCTGCGTCTCCAAACAGCTCTGTCGCCTGGAGAGGCATCGTAAAGCGGTGCTGAGCGTATGAAAAACTGTAGAACGTCGTGAGCACGGCGAACACGAGCAGGGTGGGACGAGACAACAACGCTGATATGAGGCCGCCCTCGTGCGCCTTCTCCGCAGAGCTGGTCGCAAGGCTGGCTTGCTCCGCCTCAGCGCTCGGCCTGGATTCCGGAATATACAAGCCAACGAGGACAAGCGAAGCGCCAATCGCCAGGGCGTTACCCCAAAACATCCACTCCGGTGCCGTTGAAAAGAGGAATCCTGCTATTATTTGCCCAATGGCGAAGCCAAGATTATGACCGAGGTAGAGTAGACTGAACGCTGCCTGCCGGTTCTCCGGCGTCGTAACGTCCATGCTCATGGCAGAGCGCGCCGGATCGGTAACGCCGTCAAAAAAAACCGATACAATTATAAAAAAGGCGATCATGTAGGGGTCAGACAGAAAACCGCACGGTATGAACATGACGCCAGCCAGCAGTTGCGACAGCATCTGAACACGTTTGCGACCAAAACGATCAGCCAGCCGGCCGCCGAG
>JAFGUM010000410.1 GCA_016938515.1 Spirochaetales bacterium
GTCTTGCGGGGCATCGCGCCGTCGCGTATCACCGTACCAAAGAAGCTGGATTTGTCTATAGGCGGCAGGTAGAGTCCCAGGTTGCCGGGCTTGCGCGCCAAAGCTTCCAGGCTGTCGGTGCCGTGTATGTAGTCGATTCCCGTATCCGCGTGCGCCTTCAGGTGGGCGTCCAGCAGCTCCTGGATGGTACCGGCGGCAAGCTTGGCTTTGGGTGACGAAAAGCGGACCAGACCGCCCGCGCCAGCCGACACGAGCGCGAAACGGTGTTCGCGCGGAGCGGCTTCGTCGGTTTTTGCTACAGCGTCTTGCCAGGGCATCGGCTCGAAACTCGCGCCAGCGGCGGCAAGGTCGGCGAGCAGCGCCTGTTCGTCGACGTTGAACAGCACGCGGTGGATGGGATGGAACGGCAAGCCTTCGTCGTAGATGTTGACGAGCTCTACGAGGGCGTAGCGCGCCGGGTGGTCCATGATGGCCGGATCACCGGCACCGGCCTTTTTGGTTTCTTCCCAGATGGCCTTGGCCGTAGCCAGGGAGTGATTGCCGTCTCCCACGGCGAACAGCAGCACGTCGGACGTTCCGTACTTCGCCTCGAACGCCTTCCTGTCGGCAATTTTTTCAAGCGCGGCGGCAACAGATGCCAGGTCGGCTTCGCTTGTTACGTGCGCGCCGTGCACGTGTCCCGCGCCTTTCATCAGGTCAAAATCGTATAGCTGGGGTAGCTCCGCCATTTTGGCGCGCAACGGCTCTATCACCGTTCGCTCCGGGTCGTCTATGAGCAGCATGATATGGGGTAACTCGAGCGGCGCGCCACGGCGGATGTCCATACGCGGCGGCAGACGCTCTACTATGGTTCCTTCGGTTGGCCGGATTTTGCTGGTAACGCCCTTGCCGTACTGGTAGGCTTCCAGATCCACCGCTATGAGAAGCCCCGTGCGCGGGTGCTTTTCAAACGGCGTTGCGCGTTCCACGAGCACGAAGCCGGGGGTCTGCTCGCGCACGAGGTCGGCGTTCAGATAGTCCCGCATCGTGGAGCGGATGCGCTCCACACGAGCCGCCTTGTCGTCGTCCTCAAGATAGCACTCGGGGAACACCAGGTTGAGCGTGCTCGGCGAGCTACCAACGTACGTGGATACGTCTTCCCAGTACTCACGCTCGCTAGAATACTGGTCGCACGCGACCACCGCCCATCGTGCGTAATCGGAACCGCTTTTTGGCAGGTATACCCGTGGCACGGCTACTCCCAGCGCCGCCAGTCTTGTGTTGGCATTACTCATGGTCTTCTCCTCCTTTTTAGCGCGAACCCTGGGGATACCCGCTGGTTCGGCCGCACATTATGCGATGATTGGCGCCAATGGTCAAATCGATACCGGCTCTTGAACCACAAAGCGGCAAACGGCTAGTATCGCCACACGAGGTGGATAATGCCGAATCAAGACAAAAAAGGCGCCCCGAGCAAGCGCACCGCCATACTGCTGGCCACCATCACCGCTTTTCTGTGGGGCTTGTCGTTCCTGAGCATCAAGACGGCGGTCGCCGTCGTCCCGCCAACGAGCCTGGGGCTGGCCCGTTTCGTTATCGCGAGCGTCATGATGCTCGTCCTGTTTGCGGTTATGCGACGACGCCCCCGCCTCGCGCTCAAAGATCTGCCCGCCATGGCCTGGACGGGTTTTCTGGGAATAACGCTGTACTTTATAGGCGAGAACAACGGGGTGCTGCTACTTACGGCTTCGGAAGCGTCTATAATCGTGGGCACGATACCGGTACTGACGATGATAGCGGAGCGCGCGGTTCTCCGGACAAAGCTAAGCGTTCTCCAGTACTTTGGCGCCGCGATGTCGGCCGCGGGCGTGGCTCTCATCGTCATAGAGTCACTGCGCCTGAGCCCGGCTCCTCTGGGCTACGCGTTTATGGGGTTGGCTGCGCTCACGTGGGTTGCCTACGCGTTTTTTACAAAACCCCTCCTCGTCACGTACGACAGCCTCGAAGTTACGCTATGGCAGAGCGTGTTCGGCGCCGTGGGCTTCATACCCTTCGTACTGTTCGAGAGCGTAGACTGGGCGGCCGTTACGCCTGTTGTGGTGGCAAACGTCGTATACCTCGGCGTATTTTGTTCGGCTGTAGGCTATCTGTTCTACGTGGTAAGCCTGCAAGTGCTTGGCGCCGGAGTCTCCAGCGTCTTCATCAACCTGATACCCGTAGTGTCGGTAGCGGCGTCCTTTGTGCTGCTGGGAGAACGCCTGAGCCCGGTGCAGCTCGCGGGTGGCGTGGTAGCGGTGGCCGGGGTCTACACGGCAACGCTATCGGGA
>JAFGUM010000411.1 GCA_016938515.1 Spirochaetales bacterium
GGCTGCAGCCTCTGCGCTCGCAAGTGCCCTGTCAACTGCATTTCCGGAGACAAGGTGCAGAAATTCACCATCGACACGTCAAAGTGCATCAAGTGCGGCGAATGCTACAACGTGTGCAAGTTTGACGCCGTCAGCAAGAAGTAAGGAGCCAACTCCATGGTTACCGCCAGTATAAACGGCAAAACCGTACAGGTCGCGGAGGGGACGACTATCCTCGACGCGGCTGAAAAAGTAAACGTACACATCCCCAAGCTGTGCTACAACGACGACCTGCCTCCATGGGCCGCGTGCGGCATCTGCGTAGTCAAGGTAGAGGGCAACCCGAAGATGCTCCGCGCGTGCTGTACTCCGCTGGAAGAGGGCATGCACGTCATTACCCATGACCCGGAAATAGTCCAGGTTCGCAAGACGGTTATAGAGCTTATTCTGTCTACGCACCCGGATGACTGCCTGCTGTGCCCCCGCAACGGTTCGTGCGAGCTACAGACCCTGGCCGCGCAATTTGGCATACGCGAGCAACCGTTCGAGAAGCGCCTCCGCGACCTCCCGATAGACAATTCTACCGGCTCCTTGATCCTGAACCCGGAGAAGTGTGTACGCTGCGGCCGCTGCGTTTCCGTATGCCAGCAGATGCAGAATGTCTGGGCCATAGAATTTTTGGGCAGGGGCGAGAGCACGCGCATAGCCCCAGCCGCCGACGTCAGACTCGCCGACGGGCCGTGCATCAAGTGCGGCCAGTGTTCCGCGCACTGTCCCGTTGGCGCGATATACGAAAACGACCAGACAGCGCAGGTCTGGGATGCGCTCATGAAAACCGGTGACGACGACCTCGTCTGCGCCGTGCAGATAGCGCCGGCTGTGCGCGTCGCCCTTGGTGAGGAGTTTGGGCTGGAACCCGGCACCATCCTGACCGGGAAAATCTACGCCGCCCTCCGACGGCTCGGCTTTGACGCCATCTTCGACACGAACTTCTCGGCGGATCTAACGATAATCGAGGAAGGCACCGAATTTGTGCGGCGCTTTACCGCAGGAGAGGGCCCGCTGCCGCTTATCACGTCGTGCTGCCCTTCCTGGGTAGACTACATGGAAAAATACTACGCGGACATGATTCCTCACTTCTCTACCGCCAAGAGTCCCCAGCAGATGATGGGCGCCATGATCAAGACCTTCTGGGCGCAGAAAGCTGGTTTGGATCCCAAGAAGATATACTCGGTGTCAATCATGCCCTGCACCGCCAAGAAGTGGGAAAACGGCCGCAACAAGGACATGTGGAGCTCTGGCCACAAGGACGTTGACGTAACCCTTACCACCCGCGAATTGGCGCGCATGATCAAGCAGGCGGGAATAGACCTCATCAACCTTCCCGACGAAGAACCAGACAGCCCCCTCGGGCCGTACACGGGCGCTGGCACTATATTCGGCGCCACAGGCGGCGTCATGGAAGCCGCGTTGCGGACAGCGTACAACCTCATAACCAAAGAAGACCTGAAAGACGTCAATTTTACTGGCGTTCGGGGCATCTCCGGAATAAAGGAAGCTCGCGTCCACATCAAGGGAACGGAAGTCCGCGTCGCCGTAGCGCACCAGATGAGCAACATTTCGCAGGTGCTCGACGAAGTGCGAAAGGCCAGGGAAGAAGGCCGCGAAACGCCATGGCACTTTATCGAGGTGATGGCGTGCCGCGGCGGTTGCATCGGTGGCGGCGGGCAACCCTATGGCTCCACCGACGCCGTACGGCAGAAGCGCATCGCGGGGCTATACGCCGACGACGAGCATAGCGCGTACCGGTGCTCGCACCAGAACCCGCACATTCAGGCTGTATACAGCGAGTTCCTGGGTGAGCCAAACGGTCACAAGGCGCACGAACTGTTACATACCCACTATACAAAACAGGAACTGTACAACAGATAAGGGTAGCCTGGAGTCGACGACATGGCGACATGCGCCGACTCCAGGAACCTGCCAACGGTAAGCTGCCAACAGCAGGCTGCCAACAGCAGGCCGCCAACAGCAGGCCGCCAACAGCAGGCTGCCCTATTTTTTTTCTGGCCCTATAGTCAACACGATCTCGCCGCTCAGATCAATTTTTTTAAGCGGCTTGAGCATGGCGAGCACGACGTTTTCTATCGTCTCCTTGACGAATGGGTTTATTGGCAGTTCGTTGCCACCCATCGTTATCGTAAGATTGCGTTCTTCCATGGTTGATCCTTCCGCGCAGTAGCGCTCAATAAATGCTTTCGCTTCACCGGAGCCAAAAACTTCCAGACCAGCGGCTCGTGCCCGTCCGGCCAGATCCTGATGATCGCTGATCAACGCGTCAAAGCCAGCGAGCGGACGCTTGAGCTGTGCTTCGTCGGTCGCCGCGCCGCCAACCAGAACACGAAGCGCTCCTTCAACATCGTGCCCCTCTATAAAGATACTGCCAGCATCGGGAAAGAGGGACGTGGCGTAGTCGCGGTTCCATGATTCGGGAGTTCGCCTGAGGACGTGGGTTTCCACCGTTGAGACGAGGGCCGATTGGCCACACGCATCGAAGAAGCGCGTTGAGTCTTTTCCTGGTAGATTGAAGGAGCCGTCGTGTCTGACACTCTTGATGGCCGCGACACTGACGCCCCGCGCGTGCAGTTCGGCTGAGCAGGCGGTTATAAATCCGCTTTTACCTGTATCGGACCAACCGGTGAAGCATATGACGCGGGGACTCATGGGTTGATTTTACTGCCGGACAACACAGCAGGCAAGTCGAGCTTGGTTATGATCGTATCTGGACCAAAACCCCAACCGCCCTCCCTGATCTCCGGAGAGCTGATTACCAGCGCGTCGTAGCGTTCCAGAGAGAAAAAACCTGCTGCCTGCGCCGCGGCGTTACCCCGTGGCGCCGAAAATGGAAACCGCCCTTCGGGGCCGCACAGCAAGTAGCGCACGCGACCACCCTTGTTGAGCATCGGCGCCGAGACCACCCGGTAGACATCACCGCGCCAGCTATTCTCCTGCGGCTCGCCTATCGACGGCTCGCCTGCGGGTGGCTGACAGACAAACCAGGACATTTTAATCAGATCGCGATCGAGCCCGGCGCGTTCCGCCTGGATTCTCACCGAGCGCGGCATTTCCCACCTGGCCTGATCATGGCAGGTCTGCTGCGGCCCCGCAGCCAAGGCGGGGCACGCGCCGCGCCGCGTACACGGCCCCACGATTCGCCAGCCTTCGGCTACGAGCTCGTCGCGAAGAGCAAGCGTGTCGCGACTGGCGGCGAGTGTAGCCGGATCCATTACCAGAATGGCGCCACCAGAAGCCAGGGAACTCGCGGCAGCCCGTACCAGGCCGAGCCGACGGGCCAGCCGATCGTCATCGCGGCCTACCTCATTGAGACAGTGGCCAAACGCGACAAGGTCGTAAGCCCCCGCTGGAATTGCCCCGGGGGTCTCCAGGTTGGCGCGTATGGTTTGTATCGTGTACGTGGTGCCGCGAACGACCGCGGCAGATTCGAGCGAGTGCAGCGCGCTTTCCAGAGCGCGAGTGGATGAATCAACGAGAGTGAACACCGAAGCCCCGATTTCGGCGCAGGCTATCGACACCGAACCAGGCCCCGAGCCGAGATCCAGTACCGATGTCGGTCGCAGCCCTGCCAGCGCCGCGATCCTTCGCACCTGGGCGCGAGACACCTCGAGGTAATAGCCGGCGTACGCGTCGAGCATCGCGGGATCATTCATATACGCCGAACCTGCGAGAGCTCTGTCCCCCGTCAGGCCGCGCTGCAGCGCGAGGAGCGCTCCGGGCTGTGCTTGCGGCCTTTCGCGCCGGCCGCTCATCGAACCCCGATAGCCTCGGCTCGTTCTTGCATCCACGATACCGACGCGTTGAAACCGGCCATTCGCGTGTAGCGGTGGCTAACCTTGGGAAATACGAGGAATTTAACGGCACTACCCTTCTCGCGCAACTCGACTACGAAGCGGGTCTGCGTAGCGGTAGACGCGATAAAGTCCGCGTCGCCCTGCACTACGAGCGCTGGAACGCCGTGTCCACTCAGGCCAGTGTGGTTAGCCGTCAGATGCCGACTCAGCTCGGGGAACTCTTCGTCCAGCCGCCCGCCGTACAACGCCTTGGCGAAATCCTGGGTATACAGTGGCTCGTAGTCAAAACCATAGTGCGCCTGGAACTCGTCTACCGGCATAGTCGAGGCGTCTTTCTCGAAGGTGGGCATCCAGCGTTCCTTCAGGTAGCGCTCCGGCTGTATATCTTCACTACCGTACATGCTCAGGTACGAGTAGAAGATGAGCGGCGCGTACGCGACGCCCTCACGAAGGAGTGCTTCTACGTCGTTGGTAGAGCCGTACGTAACAACGCCGGCCAGGGGGAGGTCCCGCGCGTACTGCGGCCGCAGGTCTGCAGCAGCCATCGCGGCGTGTCCACCTTGCGAATACCCCGCGGTAAACACCGCGCTCGAAGGCACTGCGTCAGTACCGGCGAGAGGGAAAGCCATGAGAGCGGCGCGAATGGCGTCAAGCATCATGTAGCCCTCTGCCATTTTAGAGAAATAGCGCTGCGGCCTGTCTGGATCGTTGAAGCCGGTGTAGTCCGGAAACATGACGATGAACCCTAGCCCCGCGTACGCGAGCATGTTCTGCTCGTACCACCCCCAGCGCTTCGTCTCCGGCGTCTCGAGCGACGGGGCGCAGTTGTCGCCTATGCCGGTCGTACCGGACGCGAACACGTATACCGGCCGCAGAGATCGCCC
>JAFGUM010000059.1 GCA_016938515.1 Spirochaetales bacterium
CCTCTGCGCATGGCGGCCTGGCCTGCCAGGTTGAGCGTCCACCCGTCATCAGGCGCGGCTTCGATGGCCGCGTCAAGCTCGGCCTGGTACGGCTCGCCCGCCATGAACAGCGATTCCGCGAGACGGTAGCGGTACAGCGGCCGTTCCGGTTCGAGGCTCGCAGCCTGTCGGAAGGCTTTGATGGCTTCGGTGCGCTTGCCGCGCCTGGCAAGGATGAGGCCGTACACGTATGACGCGGGCGCGTCGGCGAGGCCTTTGCGGAACAGCCTGGCCAAAACTGGTTCGGCTTTTGCCGGCTCTCCGCCACCGTAATCGATCATGGCCTCCAGAGAGTCGAGAGTAACCTTGTCGTACCCCAGTTCCCTAAGTCTGGCAGAGCACTCGAGAGCGTCATCCCAGGCGCCTTGTTCGTAAAATCCCCGCGCCGCGGCCAGCCAGGCGGCAGAAGCATCCGATGGCTGCCCGGCTTTTTCCAGCGCCCTGGCATAGTTGCGCGAGTAAATGGGCATGGTAGGTTCGCCCCGCGCCGCGACCCCGTACGACGAGGCGGCTTTTGCCCACGAGCCGCCGTTGTAGTAGGCGTGGCCGAGCAGATTGGCCAGACGGGGGCTGCCCGCCACGCGCGCCGCGTCGGATTCCAGCGCTTCTTTGAGGCGGGAGTACTCACCACACAGGTACATGACGTTGTAGCGTTCCTCTATGGCTTCTTCTTTGGTCGGGTCAAGGGCAAGACACTCTTCGATGGCCTGTGCCGCTTCGCCTGGCATATCGAGACGGAGGAGGCACTCGGCTTTCAAAAACGCGTCGTTGGCGGTTTCGGCTCCCCTGTCAGCGATTTTTTGCAGCTGGACGAGGGCTGCGACAAAGTAACCGAGTGAAAACAAACCTTCGGCGAGGCGCCTGCGCTGGTCGGCATCGGCCTCGATGATACGGGCATAGCGCAGGTAGTCAGCTTCTACCTCGACTGGCCTGGACTCTACACGGTATGAGACGAGACGGAACACCGCGGGCTCGCTGTAGCTCTGCGCCGCGAAGGCGATTCCTCCGGAGGCCAGAGAATCGTCTTCGGCCTCGAGCGCAAAGCGGCCGTTTACCATAACGACAAAGTGCGAGCCCCTGGCTACAACGCTCAGTACGAATCGGCTTGCGCCGCGCGCCCACGGACACGCGGTCCACGGTATGAGCGTGCGTGGCTCACCGTTGAATACCATATCCAGTCTTACGTCTGCTTCGCTGGAGATGAGTGCGTACACGAACGATGATTCAGCAGCTTTGCGCAGCAGTAGACCGGCAGCCCGTAACGGGCTAGCCCGTAGCGGGCTAGCTTGCTGCGGGCTAGCTTGCTCTTGGTCATCATCGCTAAAATCTATCTCCGCCTCGATGGAAACATCAGCGTAGCGGAAGGTTCCATCGTCTGCCCACGCGAACAGGCTCGGTTTCTTCAATTCTAGAACGAAGGCGCCATCCTCAACACGGGTGTGGTAGCGGGATTCGTCCACCGCCTCGAATCCGGAGGCTTCAAGGCTGGAAAAGTCCGGGCAGTATCGGTGTTCCGGAGAAGAACCTGGAGCCGGAGGCGGTGCGGGCTTTGTAAACAGGGTGCGCAGAAACCTGAACATGGCGCGTCATACTACCCGCGCGCGCCAGCTCTGCGCAAGCGCTTGCGGGTGTCTCGAAGCTTTGTGAAGATGAGCCCCGCGCCGTGGGCGTCGGCCTTCTCAGGAACTTTGATGCTCGAGGAGCAGGGTTTCGGTCGGGCGGTCGCATACGGACGCTGGGCCGTAATACTGGATAGCACCGGGGAAGCGGTAGAGGGTTTCCACGGCGCAGCTGTCGCGCATGGCCGCAAAGGCTCTGAATGGGGCACCGGCCAGGTCGACGAGAGCCTTCTTTATAACGGGTTTGTCGGCGCCGTGCCTTCGCTCCATATTCATCATCATGGTAAGTGGAATGCCACCGGCAATCCAGGCGCTCGATGGCTTTGACAGGTTGCGTACAGACGACAGGTAGCCGGTAAGGCCGTTGGCCACGAGTACGAACGCGGCGTAGCCCAGCGAGTGGCAATAGTCGGCGTCGAAGTTGGACGGGAACGCGCACCGCCCTTCGTAGCCAAAGAAATGGTTCTGCGCGCTGAACGAGCCTTTGTAGCTTCCTGAAGCCTTGAGGCTTGCAAGACGCTTTTCTACCATCGCGATCATCAGTTTTTCTGTTTCGATGCGCGATACCTGCACGTTGCCGTGGGGATCACGATCCATTATAAGCTGACGTTGTATGTCCGCGGGCAGGCTCGTGTACAGCGTGCGTGAGTCTCCGGCGAGTGCTTCCGAAACGAAGGCTACGCGTGCTTCGTCCCCTGTCGCGGCTTTGAACTCATCTCCACGCGACGCCATTAGCTCGTTGAGCTCGGCTATGAGCGTTTTGAAGTCCGGGATAAACTCTATGAGACCCTCCGGTATGAGTATAACCCCAAAGTTCATGCCGCGAGCGGAGCGCGCTACTATGGACGAGCATATAGTTTCAGTTACCTGTGCGAGCGTCTGACCCTTGGCTTCTACTTCCTCGGAAATGAGCGCGACGTTGGGACGGCACTGCAGAGCGCATTCGAGTGCTATGTGGCTGGCGGATCGGCCCATCAGCTTGATAAAATGCCAGTACTTTCGCGCGCTTGCCGCGTCGCGCTCTATGTTGCCAATGAGCTCGGCGTAGGTTTTCGTCGCTGTATCAAAGCCAAACGAGGCCTCGATGTATTCGTTTTTAAGGTCGCCGTCTATGGTTTTGGGTACTCCGGTTACCGAACAGGGCACGTTCTGCTCGAGGAAGTACTCGGCGAGCAGCGCCGCGTTGGTATTCGAGTCATCGCCTCCGATTATGACCACGGCATCGAGGCCGTGCTTGCGCGCTGTAGCGGCGCTCGCGGCGAATTGCTCTGGCGTCTCTATCTTGGTGCGGCCGGAACCTATGATGTCAAAACCGCCGGTGTTGCGATACTCGGCGATGGCTTTTTCATCCAATTCTACGCTCGTATCGTCTACGAGGCCGCCTGGGCCGCCTTTGAAGCCAATGAGCCGTGATTCGGTGTTGCCAGCCTTGAGGCCGTCAAACAGACCCGCGATGACGTTGTGCCCGCCCGGTGCCTGACCGCCGGATAGTATCACGCCTACCGTCAGCTTTTTTCTGGATGACGTGCACTGGCCGGTAACGAACTCGGCTATCGGTTCTCCGTAGCAGTGGGGAAACAACGACCGCAGCGCATCCTGGTCTGCGACCGATTCTGTAGAGCCCCCCAGCGTAACCGAGACGGAATCGATTCCACCCGCGAGCACAGGCGGCAGTTTGGGGGCATACGAATAACGGGCTTCCTGCAGGGGTGATCGTTCCATTGTCTTCTCCTGATAAAAATTACAAAGAGCACAAATAAAAATAAAGAAAATGCTTCCAGCACTACTGCGTGGCTTTGATCATACTGGATGAAGATTCCCGGAGCAAGGTTGGCTCTTAAATTTCAGCCGGATTGTCCTTGTCATCGTCTTTGGCCATCACCTTTTCAGCCTCTTCGCGACGAACTGGTTTTAGTATCCTGACGCCGCTTTCGGATGTCTGGATGATGGTTTCCTTGCCGTCTGGCGTCTTTGATCCTAGTACGAGGACCACGGGGTAGCGGGGATTGTCCGGGTTTACGTCTACGACCTGTCCCAGCTTCGAATTGGTAAGCAACACGAATGAACCGACGGGGTATACCGATAGCGAATACACCAGGGATTTGATTACCAGGTCGTCGTACTGCTTTCCTTCATTTTTAAGAATATCCACCATGCCCGCGTAGCCCTCGCGCGCCTCTTTGTACGGGCGCGACGCGGTTACGGCGTCGTACGAGCAGGCTACCGCAATAATGCGAGCGTACAGCGATATCTTGTCGCCGGTAAGTCCCCTGGGGTAGCCGGTTCCGTTCATGCGCTCGTGGTGCTCCAGCGCAGCGAGGCAGATCGCCAGCGGAAATTGCTTTTCCTTGAGAATGTTGTATCCGAGGATGGGGTGCGCGGTAATTGACTTGCGTTCCTGATCCGACAGTTTGCGGTGTGCCATGTACAGCTGCGGTGGCAACCGTACCATGCCAATCTCGTGCAGCACTGAGGCGACCCCCAGCTCTATCAGCCGGTGCGGCGGTAGCCTGACATGCCCACCGAGTACGATGGCCAGCACGGTGGAGCGAACAGAGTGGTTTACCAGATAGTTAGACGTGGTGGCCGCGCTGCCAAGGATGCGTAGCACGTAGCGCTTGTTTTCCAGTATGACATCGCAGAGGGTCTTTACCTTGTCCGAGAGTTCCTTGAGGCTTATTTCGCCCTTTGTGACGTACCGCGTATACACAGAATCAACGTATTCCAGAAACTGTACGTAAAAGACGTTGACCTTGTCGAGGTTTTCCTTGTCTGCCGCCGTCTGAGACGTTACAGGGCGGTTTTCAGCGTCTCCGCTGTCTTCTGCCTCTTCAGCCTCAGCCGCCGGTACATCATCGCCGTTGATTGGAGCCCCATCGGTGAAGACTTCGCGTATCTCCCATTCGGCGAGCCTGTTGATGAGCCCGGCTGTTACGGGGGTCTCTGGAGACAACAGTATATACGCTTCGTCCAGAAAGACTGGTTCGGAGTAGTACGTATCCGGCACCAGATCCCTGAACGGTATGGAATTCATGCCCATTGACCCCTCTCAGACGA
Organism: Spirochaetales bacterium; assembly: GCA_016938515.1. Taxonomy (GTDB): domain Bacteria; phylum Spirochaetota; class Spirochaetia; order Treponematales; family UBA12059; genus SZUA-370. The sequence goes on from JAFGUM010000059.1 coordinate 4,716, forward strand.
TATTCTATGCTTTGTTCGTGCGTTACGCTACCGCTTTTAGCGGAATCCCGGCTAAAACGTCCCCTGTTCTTATTATTGGAGACAATCCGCATGAAGTTTAAAACAATATTTGTTCTTTTCAACGTAATTCTGATATTCTCCTTCGCGTTTGTCTTTCTGATGCCGTTTTTTCTGCTCGGACTCAACTATTCCGCGAGATTCTGGCTGGGAAACTGGCCGCTGTTTCTGTTTTTTTTGATAATACTCGCCGGCTTCAACGCATTTTTCGCGTTTAATTGGCGACTGTTCACGCTGCTGGAGTCAGAAGACTGGGAAGGGCTCGGTAGCTTGCTGTCCGAGCGCGTGTTCGAGAAAAAGCGCAGGGACCGGCGCACGATCAAGCTACTGGTAAACACTGCGTTGCTGCGCGGGGACATGGCAACGGTCGAGCGGCTGGAGAGCGTACTCCGGGCTGATAGACCCCGCGCGCTGAGGAGGGATGCCGTGCTGTTCGGCGCGGCGCGGCTCCTCAAGAACGATGCCGTAGCCAGCGAGGCGTTTATGGCGGAGTTTGCGGATGGCGCTGGCGTAGACAATCCACGCTGGATAGCGTTCTACCACGCTTTTGCCAGGGTGGTGGGTGGCCATAGCTCAGAAGCCGCCGCGACGCTGGAGCCGCTGATGTCCAGCCGCGAGCCGGTGCTGGCTGTTCTGGCAGCGTACCTCGCAGGCACGCTGTGCGCGGCCCAAGCCGACCCGGCTACCCGGCTACGACTCACCGAAGGAGCCGAACAGAAGCGTGCAACCATCGCCGCACGATATCCCGAGAAATCGTGGGCCAGGGAAGTAGAGCGTGCCAAGACAGAGATCCACGTCGTCATTTTGTCAAGAATCCTGGATGAGGCCAGCGCGTGGCTTCATCCGCATGAACGCGCCGGAATCGACGGGGCAGGCCTGCCGTCCGAGGCAAAATCATGAGCAGGGGTATGCTCCGCTGGCATATCGTCGTAGTGTTGCTGGCTCTGACAGTAGTGTGTGCCGCGGCTTTGCCGAAAGGCGCGACGTTCATGGCAGATGGGCCAGACTACATAGCCGAAGCGGTAGGCACGGGAGACAGCGAAGCCGCGGCCCAGAATGACGCGCTTCGTGCGGCCATCGGC
>JAFGUM010000412.1 GCA_016938515.1 Spirochaetales bacterium
AAAGACCCTCATCTGTTTTGCGATAACGCCGGTAAGCAAGCCTGCCGGGATCATTCCTCCGCGTCACGCAGCTCCTTTGAAACGTTCAGCCGTATATAGATCATCCAGCCGATCAGCCCCACGTGCAGAAAGTCGTTGGCGTTGAACCACAGCCCGCGAGCCCATAATGCCTCGCCAAGGCCACCCAGCAGGTACGCGTAATAGCCGCCCATCACGACAAACAGCGATACCCAGGTAACGATCAGCGACCGGTCCAGCTTTGTACGGCCTTTCAAATATCGCCGGAGGTTGATGACGAAGAACGCCAGATATCCCGGCCAGGTAAACAGCACCATCAGCTCGAATGAAACCAGAAACTTGTTCGGCAGGAACGCCCCGGTCAGGCACACCGCGAAGTACAGCACCACGTCGACGACCGCGTATACCGTCAGCGCCTTCCGCAATCGCCCGCTCGCCGACGCGTACGCCACGCCCATCGTCATGGCTCCGATGCTCGCCACCGTGAACAGCATATAGAAAATTTCCCACCAGCTTGTCCACGAAGACACCGCCCGGCCAGCGCTTTTTATCTCGTAGGCAAAGGCCTGGTAGCTCGTCCCTGCCAAGAGCGCGCCAATTCCCCACGCGATGAACGACAGCCCCCACCAGAACCTTGACCGCTCTACCCCGCGCGTCCGCAGGAAATGCGCGCCCAGCCCAATCGTCAGCAGACCCAGAGCCAGGATGAATACCGACGAACTCGGCTCTGTCAGTATGAACCCGGTGCCCCCGAAAGAAAGTTCCACGTACGGCCGGCTGGCAAGATAGTCGGCGGGCGTGTTGGCCGGGGGAGGTGCAGGAATGCCTGCCAGCCTGGAACAGGCGGACAAAGACAATATCGATATGGAGGAGGCGATCATACGGCCAATGTTGGTAGTGGTTATGCGCATAGTACACAATAGAGCCGGGGCGTCGTGCCGTCAAGGAAATGCAGGTGCGTCTATCAATACGCGAACAACCACCAATCCCTTCGCATCCGCTACCATAACCTTGCAAAGACAGCTCTTTTCCGTCTATAGTGACACGCGGAGTCACAGCATGAACCTTGATACAACACGAAATATCGGCATTATGGCGCACATCGACGCGGGCAAGACCACGACGACGGAGCGCATACTCTACTATTCCGGCAAGACCTACAAGCTAGGCGAAGTTGACGACGGCGAAGCCGTCATGGACTGGATGGAACAGGAGCAGGAACGCGGGATAACGATCCAGAGCGCCGCCACCACGACCTTCTGGCGGGAGCATCAGATAAACATAATCGACACCCCTGGTCACGTTGACTTTACCGCGGAGGTGGAGCGATCGCTGCGGGTTCTTGATGGCGCTGTAGCGGTATTTTGCGCGGTAGGCGGTGTGGAGCCGCAGAGCGAAACCGTATGGCACCAGGCAGACCGCTACAATGTACCAAGGATAGCGTACGTCAATAAGATGGATCGCCTTGGGGCAGATTTCTTCTCGGTGGTCGACGAGTTACGCGACAAGCTCGCGGCGGTGCCCGTGCCGGTGCAGTTACCCATTGGAAAAGAAAGCTCGTTCAGCGGCGTCATAGACCTGGTGTCTATGGAGGAGCTCCGCTGGGACGCCGATCAGGGCGGGCAGAACATCGAGCGATCACCGCTGGCGCCGGAGCGGGTAGACGTCGCGCACGAGTGGAGGGACAAGCTCGTAGACTCGCTCGCGTCGCACTCTGACGAGATCACCGAGCTGTACCTGTCCGGCGAAGACATACCTGCCATCCTCATCATGAAGGCGCTACGCGATCAGACTATTTCCCGCAAAATTGTCCCGGTTTTCTGCGGCGCGTCACGACGGAATCTCGGCGTGCAACCTCTTCTTGATGCCATCGTCGATCTGCTACCTTCGCCTACAGACGTACCACCTGTTTCAGCGTACAACCCCAAAAAAGAAGAGCACTTCGAGCTGCCTTGCGATCCCGCCGGCAACCCACTGGGCCTTGTTTTCAAGGTTCAGTACGACCGGGAAGCAGGCCCGCTGTGTTACGTGCGCATGTACTCGGGAGTAATAAAAACCGCCGGAACAGTCTA
>JAFGUM010000413.1 GCA_016938515.1 Spirochaetales bacterium
GAAAACGGCGGCATGGTCATGGTGCAGGACGAGGACAGCGCCAAGTTCAACGGCATGCCGCGAGCGGCCATATCGACCGGCCTTACCGACTTCATACTAAAGCCCTCGGAGATGCCCTCGCAGCTCATGGGGTATATAGAGCGGCCATTCTCGGCAATGGCGGCTCGTTCTGAAACGCTGCTGTCAGACGAAGACGGCCTGACTCGCATCTTCTCGCTACTCAGGGAAAAGTGCAAGGTCGACTTTACGTACTACAAGCCCAATACGGTTACCCGCAGGATAGAGCGCCGCATGACGGTAACACAGGCGGAAACCATCAACGACTACGTGCAGTACCTCAACAACTACCCCGGAGAAGTAACCACGCTCTTCAGGGAGTTGCTCATAGGCGTAACGAGTTTCTTCAGGGATCCTGAAGCTTTCGAGCGCCTGGGCGAGGACTACCTGCCAGATCTGATACGCGCATCGGAGGGGCGGGAGATGCGCTTCTGGGTTTCCGCGTGTTCTACCGGGGAAGAGGCGTACAGCATCGCCATCCTGATACGGGAAGCCCTGGAAGCGCTGGGCGTGCACCGTGATGTCAAGATATTTGCAACGGATATAGATCGCGACGCCATACACTTCGCCGCTGCCGGCGTCTACCCGGAAAGCGTCGCGGCGGACCTGTCGCCCAGGTACCTGGCCAAGTACTTCTTCAAGCGGGACGACAGCTTTCAGATATCCAGATCGATACGGGAGATGGTCGTTTTTGCCCAGCACAACCTCATCAAAGACCCTCCGTTTACCAATATAGACCTGGTAAGCTGCCGGAACGTGCTCATATACCTGCAGCCTAACCTGCAGCGAAAGGTGCTGGACTACTTCAATTTCTCTCTCAAGCAGAACGGTATACTGTTTCTGGGTACCAGCGAGACGACGGGTGAAGCGTCTGAGTACTTTGAGCTGCTCGAACCCAAGCACAAGGTGTACCGGTCTCGGGGTGCGTTGCGTACGTTAGCGGTGGCAGGGCCGGGGTTGACCAGTACCGACACCAGGGCGAGGGAAATAAAAGATTACTATGGCTCTGTGCGGCGATCGTTTCGGGCTCATGAAGATGATCGCATCATAGAACGATTCGTGCAGTCGCTGGCGTCGGACTACCTGCCACTGGCCATAATAGTCAACGCGGACATGCAACCCCTGCACATCCTTGGGGATACAGAGGGTTACTTCAAGGTGCCAGCCGGCAGGCCAACCAATGATATTTCCAAGATGGCCGTCAAGGAGCTGGCTATCCCGTTGGCTACCGGAATTCAAAAAGTATTCAGGCAAGGCCAGGAACTTAAGTTCTCAAATATTCACCTGCATTCTCTGGATAAAACCATAGACCTTCGTATCAGATTCCTGGCACCCGGGAAAAACCAGGAGCCGCTCGTCGCGGCAATGTTACTAGAAAGCCGGAGAGATCACGGGGTGGAGCGGGCTACAGAAGCCGTTAACTACGACTTGTCAAAAGAAGCCGAACAGCGGCTCAAGGAC
>JAFGUM010000414.1 GCA_016938515.1 Spirochaetales bacterium
AGGTCTACCTGAGAAAAATCGAACAGGAAGGGCGTCTCTGCGCCCATGGCCTGGTGCGCGAGCATCGACAGCGCGCCTTCGATGTCGCCCTCGCACGCGAATATCTTCTCCTCCGACTGCAGAAGGCTCATCGCGGCGCAGGGCGACACGCCGTAGCGTGAAGCAAACTCGGGCCAGCAGCGGATGGCCATCGCGGACAGGCCCTTGTCGGCCATCACGTGGTCGAGCCTGACAGCCAGCTTGGATACCTTGTCGAGCTGGTCGGCGGTGATGCCCGAGACGTCGAATATCTCTTTGTACTGGGCGGTGCGGCGGGCTACCTCGGCATCGGGCGCGGGGGCGCTCCAGATGTCGTCAAGCTCGTAGTGGTCGACGAGGGCGCCGGTGGCGCGGTACACGGCGGGGTCGGCGACCGACAGGTTGAAAAAGCCGTGGGCTCGGTAGCCGGCGATGCCTATCCTGGCGGTCTTGAGCCTCGCGATGACGCGTACCGCGTCGACCCAGTCTTCATCTATCGACGTGCCGATGGAGTAGTGGTAGTTGTGGATGCCGGACTTGTACAGGTTGGACGCGTTGAGGTTGACGCCGCATACCGAATTGAGGCGAATCTTGCCGCCGTCGTAGGGCAGTTCCGGCAGTCCCCACAGCAGTATCGGCACCGTTGGCAGCGCTTTGGCGAACTCCAGGGCCAGGTGGCCGAGGTGGAAGGTACCAGACAGGATGACGAGGCCGTCTATGCGCGACTTGACGAAGAGGTCGGCGATATTTCTGGCTTCTTCTGGTTCTATGACGAGGTTCTCCGGTGCGACGATGGTAACGCGCTCGAGCTTGGCCAGATCCGCTCGCGTCTGCGCCCAGATGCCCCTGGCCGCTGCTACGTCAAAGGTCGTTCTGCCAAGGCAGGCGACGCCCAGGGTAATAGAATGCTTCATAGTATGAGTCCTCCCATATTACTTTCCGACTGAAAGTTAAGCATGGCGCGTGGTTATTGTCAATGAAAACAACAGCTCCCCGAGCGGTCGGTCTGTTGTAAAGGCTGCGGGCATCGGCTAGAATCCACCGTACCAATGATACGCGTGGCACTATCCTCGTCGGCTCTTATCGGGTCAACAATCGAAACCGTACTCGAGACAGCCGCAGGCGCCGGCGCACAGGGAGTGGAGTGGGTCGATGAGGGCTTTATTCGGCCTGGAGACAACACTGCGGCGACGAGCGCCATGTTCGCTACGCTCAAATCCAGTTTGTGCACCGTTTCATACGCCGCGGCCATCCGGGTAGGGCAGGATACTCACGAAGCCTGCACGATGGCCCTGTCTACCGCCGGCTCACTCAACGCCCCGATACTCAGGCTGTTGCCCGCCGATCGCGGCTTGTCTTCGTATGCCGCGGAGCGCGCATTCATAAAAGAAGCCAGGATGCTGGGCGAAGAAGCTGGCAACAAGGGCATCACCCTGTGCTTTGGGCTGTCGCCAGCGTCGGTACTCGATTCGTACCACAGCGCGGCTGGTCTGATAGCGGAAGTAGGTCACCCATTCGTAAAGATAGCATGGGCTCCCGATCGCGACGCCGGCTTTGATTGCTCGATGGAGACGCTATCGTCAATTTCTGGCATGGTTGCCCTCGTCGTCGTGCGCTCGGAAGACCTGGGCCTTCCCGCGGGCGCTCCAGTCGCTGCGGAAAGAGATGGC
>JAFGUM010000415.1 GCA_016938515.1 Spirochaetales bacterium
GCAAATTACTCTGCCAGCGTCCATAATGGCGAGAGAATCGGCAATCGCCATGGCCTCCTCCAGGTCGTGCGTCACGTAGACCGCTGTAAAGCCGAGGCGCTTCTGCTCCATCGCAATGTCAGCGCGAAGCCGTTTACGAAGTGATGCATCGAGGGATGAAAGAGGTTCGTCAAAAAGAATGACTCCTGGCTCCACCGCCAGAGTACGCGCGAGGGCAACGCGCTGACGTTCACCGCCAGACAGCTCATGAGGCTTTCTGCGGCCAAAGCCAGCTAAGCCGACAGTTTCGAGAAGCTGCGCGATGCGACGCGCTCGCTCCGCACGGCCAATCCTGCGCACTCGAAGGCCGTACGCGATGTTGCCCGCAACGTCAAGATGTGGAAACAGCGCGTGATCCTGAAATACCATTCCTACGCCTCGCGAACTCGGCTCCGCGTTGCTCACATCCCGCCCGCCAACGATGACTTTCCCGGAATCGGGGCGCTCCAGACCCGCTGTCATCCTCAGAACCGTACTTTTACCGCAGCCAGAAGGCCCAGCTACGACGAGTATTCGTTCGGCTTCAGCAACCAGATCGACTCGTACGGTTATATCAGGCCAAGCCTTGGTAAGGCCCAGAAGCTCAAGCGAGGCCATGCTGTGCATCCCTCATAAAAAATACAAAGCCAGTGGTCAGAGCCAACAGCACGGCAACGGCGCACGCTTCATTGAAGCGGTACGCCCCGGCTAGCTTGTACAGCATCGAGGCCAGTGTTTCAAAGCCACTTACCGGAGCGGCGATGATAGCGTTCGCATCACCAGCGCTCATAGCGAAGGCCAGCGCGAAGCCAGAACCAATAGCGGGAGCCGCCATAGGCAGGCGCACCCGCATAACAGCGCCGAGACGTGACGAGCCTAGCGTTTGCGCCGTTTCAACGAAGCGTTCATCAGAAAGCCCAACAGACGACTGAATGGCCCTCAGGGCAAAGGGGTAGGCAGAAACTGCCTGAACGGCAGCTATGCCAAAAACCGAAGGCGACCCAAGCGCCGCGCTCCAGCCATACGCGAGCACAACGCTTGACACACCCAAGGGCAATAGGGGGATTACCCGGGCTACTATCGACGAGGAAGATCGTTTCAGCGCCACCGACATACCAAAGCCGGTGATCACCGCGAGAGACGCGCTGGAAACCCCCAGTAGCACCGTGTTGATAACCGCGTACCCAAAGCTGTCTCGTGAAAATAATGATGCATAATTGGCAAAGCCGAAGCTACCGGCACCCCGCGCCGCGTTGCGAATCGTGAGTGATTCAACGACGATAGCACCGAGTGGCCCTATAAAAAAAACAATAATGAAGGCGCCATACAGAAGCGCCAATGCGGCTCCCAGCCCAGTCTTGAATGAGCTCGGAGATCTACGATCAGACTCACGGCGATCTGTAGCTGCCTTGTTTTCCAAAATCGCGTACAAAGCAAGTACCGACATGGCTACCAGCGTCTCGACGAGGGCAAAAGCACTCGCCAACGGTCTGTCAAAACTGAAGCGCGCGGCGCGGTACAGCTCCACCTCGGGGGTACCCACGCCAGCGCCGCCGAACAGCAGGACAATTACAAAGCTGTAGAAGCACATGAGAAAGACGAGGCTGAGCGCGGCGCCTACAGCCGGTAGTATCGAAGGTAGCGTAACAGTCACAAACACTCGCGCTTCAGAAGCACCCAACAGTCGTGCAGCGTCCTCGTGCTGACGCGGTACCGTGGCCCACGCGTCACCTACAAGACGCATAACCACCGGAAAATTATAAAATCCATGAGCCATTACTACTCCGAAAAATGAGTATAAAAACGTCAGAGGAGGCTCATCGAGGCTGAACAACCGTACAAGGGTACGATTAAGAACTCCTTCACGGCCATAATACAGAACAAAACCTATCGCGATTATCAACGGGGGCACGCAGAATGGAACCGCGGAAAGCGCTGAAAGAAAGCGTTTTCCGCGGAAGGTTTTTCGGGCCAGCAGGTACGCGCCCGGTATACCCACGAGCGCTGCGACGATAGAACTGACAGCAGCCTGTGATAAACCGTAACCAAACGAGCGTACGAAACGGGGTTCGGAGAAGGCACGCGTCAGATTCGCGACGGCGCCTCCTTCAAACAAAGGCGAGAATGCCGCGACCAGCGGTATACACAGAACGAGAAGCAGCATCGGTAGCAGTACGACGCTTTTTCCCGCTACAACCACTCCAGACGCGGCTTTCATCGTCTCAAGGCGCCTGCAGCGCGTTTAGTGCCGTCTGGACGGCTTCGTCTAGCAGGGCGGGGTCGACGCTCACCGTGGAAGCCGGTTTGGGCGCGTATGCGTAGCTTGCTGGAAGCTCCACCGATGGCGATACCGGGTACATCCAGTTTGTCAGCGGCAAGGCTGACTGGAACTCGTCGGTAAGCATAAAATCAATGAAAGCTTCTGCCGCCTCCCTGTTTTTCGTGCCGGCGACTATTCCCGCGCCTTCAATTTGCACCGGATGCCCCTCGTTAAACTCGAGCGCCTTGTAACGACCAGCTGTCTCATACTCAGCGTGGTAGGCTGCGCTCGTCGTGTACGAAATCACGAGCGGTGCTTCTCCTGAAGTAAACAGCCCGTAACCGGTGTCCCACCCAGGCGACATGGTAAGAATGGATGGACGCAACCTCGACCAGTACTCACCGAGCGAGTCTCCGTACACCGAAAGAGTCCATGCCAGAAAGCCAAGACCGGGAGTCGATGTTCGTGGATCCATGAGTATCAGCTTATTCTTGTACTCTGGCTTGGTAAGATCTTCTAGAGAAAGCGGGGGATTCTGTAGCTTTTCGGTATCCATCATTATCGCAAAACTGCTCCAGTCGTATGGCGTTACGCGCCACTTCTGATCCAATACCAGGTTTGCGGGGATGGATTTGTACTGTTTGGGCCTGTACGCTGACAGAACACCCGCTTCCAGCGCTTTTGAAAGCAGGTTATTGTCTATACCCACGACCACATCCGCCACGGGGGCGGCTCGTTCATCTATAACGCGCGCGAGCACGTTACCAGCATCACCGGGAGCAACGAGGTGTACAGAGATTCCTGTAGCCTTCTCAAACGCTGGAATGACTACCGGCCCTGGCCCCCATTCGCTGGTGAACGAATCGTAGGCATAGATCACGAGATCGGCGTCTTTTTTGACGACGCACGACGTTGCAATGATGACAGTGGCGAGCAGGGTCAAAGCCACGGTCAACCATGAGATAACGGTACGAGTGCGCATGGTACTCCCTCCGCCGGCATTATCCGGATCAGGTTCATCGGGTCTGCTCTCAGACGGCTACGGTTCCTACGGATCCGCGCCGACACCCCGGTACTAAGAACATACCGCCGCTTCCAAAGAAGGGTCAAGCGTTAACAACCCGGTCTTTGATAAGAAGACGCAATCCGCTACAATAAAAACCATGGATCCTAAAACTCTCCCCGTCTATCAGCAGAAGGCGCGTATTCTGGAAGCACTGGCAGGCAACCAGGTTGTCGTAGTCGAAAGCCCTACGGGATCTGGAAAGACCACTCAGTTGCCCGTAATCCTCCATGAGGCTGGTTATGGCGAACACGGCATCATAGGCGTGACGCAACCCAGGCGCATAGCCGCGATCTCGGTGAGCGAATTTATTTCCAGGCAACTCGGCGCGCCGATGCCCGGGCTCATTGGATACAAAATGCGCTTTGAGGACAAAACCAACCAGGCTACGCGCATTAAAATCATGACAGACGGAATTTTGCTTCAGGAGATGAAGCTTGATCCGGCAATGTCACGCTATTCAGTAATAATGGTGGACGAAGCGCATGAGCGCAGCCTCAACATAGATTTTATACTGGGACTATTAAAGCGGGTGTTGGAAGAGCGCCC
>JAFGUM010000416.1 GCA_016938515.1 Spirochaetales bacterium
AAATATTATAAGGCAACCCACGGCGGCTGCGGCCTCAGCCACGCGCAAACCGGAACGAATGGGCAGGTCTATGTCTATAAACGCGAGCTCTGGTAGGGAACTCTGGATAAAAGTGATAGCGGAGGCTCCATCCGCTGCCTCAAAAACAAGATCCAGTTCAGATCGGGTACCTACTAGTTCGCGGATCGTATCGCGGTTGCGAGGGTCATCTTCCACGACTATCGTTGACAGTTTTGGTTGGTTCATCGTGGCACTCCTATGCTCCAGCTCAGTGTGGCGGAGAACACACTCTCGTCTACCGATAAAGACAGCGTGGCGTCTGGATGATAATACCGCATGCGTGCCAGTATGTTGGCATGCGTCGTCCCACCAGGATGAGCCGTGGTGTTGGGCAGGGTACAGTAGTTTGCTACGGCAAAACGGATGGATCCTCCTATAGTAGCCAGTGACAGCTCTAGTATCCGCGCTTCAGTTGTACGTGGTTGAGCGGCATGATGCAGCGCGTTTTCAACCAGCGGTTGCAGCGACAGGGGCGGGATGAGCGTGTCGGGTAGCATATCCGGAATCGAGCGGCTGACGATCAACCCGACTCCGAAGCGGAGCTGCATGATGGATAGATAGTTGTTGATATAGTTGATCTCGTCGCGCAGTGGAATGAGCGGAACAATCACGCTGTCTGTAAAAAATCTAAAATCAGTGATGAGGAGCTCGAAGGCATGCTCGGAGCCGGCTGGGTCACTGCGCATCATCGAGCGTATCATGGCAAAGGTGTTGGCCAGGAAGTGTGGTCGCCCTCTGCTCTGTAAAAGTGCCAGGTTGGATTCGCGTAGGCTCGCATCCAGCCGCAAGCGCTCGGCCGAGAGCTGGCCTATGCGCATGTACACCGATACGACAAAGAATGCGCTCTCTATGACCATGCCCCCGAGCGCATAATACTGGAAGTACGCGTACGGTAGCAGACCAGCCGCCTTGGCGGCTCCTGCCAGTATTCCCCAGACCGCAATGTGCATACCGGCGGCGCGAACTTTTCTGAATTTCTCTCCCGAGACCAGTGCTCGTCCGGAGTCTACCAGTTGAACGACGAGCATGACGATGAGAAGCACGCGGCCCGCGCGTATCCATGCTGTCAGGGCGCTGGTCGGTACCACGACCAAACCGACAATAAACAACAGCGGCACGATTATTTGCAGTAAACGCGGTCGCAATCGTACTGGTAGCGTGGAAGTCTCACTCGCTTGGCGCAACTCCAACAAGTCCAGCATCAGCAGTTGCAGAAAGACCAGAGATACCCCGGTCATGATCAAGTACCCTCTGTGTATCATCCATGCGTTACCCGGCCAGAGCAGCGACGACAACACACCATCGCGCGACAGCTGGTAGGCGACGTACGACAGCTGAAAACCTATGTGATATAGAATAACCCGCGGTCTGTCGGTACGCGTAAGAACGATAACAGCTCCAGCCAGGGTAACGGCGAGGATAGCGCCGTAGAGACCAGCAAAAACGAGTTCCCGCCCTGTAATCATGGCAAGGTAGGCGTCCAGGGGTACTACGGTTACGGGGACGAATGCTTCCGCTGCGCGTACCAGAATGAGAATATCGTACCTGCCTGGAGACAGGGATACGGGAACATCCCAGGTGGCGTACCCGAGGTGTACGGTAGCCCGATCATGCAGGGTGCCAGTTCTCGCTATCGGTTGTGGCCATCCGGTAGAGCGTGGGGTGTTGTGGCTGTACAGGTACAACTCCAGCTCGTCCAGCAGGTAGTTGTCGATGTGCACCATATACGGATGTGGGAACGCGACATCGGTCAGTAATCCGCTACCCAGCTTGAGTGGAACGTCGATGGTGACGACGAGCCAACATCCATCGGGGCAGGCCCCGAGCTGGGAATTACGCACTGGAGCACCCGCGCCGTCACGCCAAGCCTGTAGCGCTTCCTCCGGGGTAGTAGCCACTGATGTGGGTATGGCTTGAGCCTGTGCCTCCGCGGAGTCGTATGCCACTGAAGGGCGACACGCTGTTGCTGCGAAAGCGAGCGTCAGCACCAACGCTACGAGTGCTGGCCAGCGCAGGTGCGCCATCATTGACACGCCCGGGTACGACTACACCCATTCACGGGTGCCGGCGTTCTACCACAACGACGCAGATAAGGGCTTCCGGGTCTGCTGATACGTACACCAGCGCTCCACCACGCCTGTCTTCGATGCGGTGCGTTCCCCCCGTTACCCGTATGCTGAGGCCGCGCGGATACTGCAGTTCAGGCACGTATAGTTCCGTGTCAGCTGACACGGCCGCATCGGGGACGAAGGTGAGGACAAAGCGGCCCGAACGCCTATCAAAGCGCATCAGCGTCGGGGTGCCGGCTATGGCACGAGCGTACGGCCGCACGAAGCCAGCCAGCGCGCGCCCTCCCGCGTCGGCGTCATCATTGGTTTCGCAGCGCCGCGCGTCGTAGTCGTCGCGGCACCAGATTGACAGGTCTTCCCCGTTCCAGCCGTCGCCGCGCGCGTGCGTGTTGCTGGCCGTATAGTTCCAGATGGTAGCCGACAGCAGGTTCTCGTCCATAGCGTCGTAGTACGCCGATAGCGCGGCGACGTGCGCGCGATAGTCGCCGGAGCGGTATGCCCTGGCTCCGTTCATGTCGAACGGCAGGCCAAACTCGCCTATCAACGTTGGCGCTCCATCCATGTCGACCATGCCGCGCCTGCGGAGCCTGCCCAGGTGCTCGGCAAAGTAGCGACGCACCGCGCGCGAACCAAACACCATGCGGCCTTCTTCCTGGTCGTAGGCTACGAATCCGAAGCGCCGCTTCAGGAACAGCGTCAGACCGTCGTACCAGTGGCCGGCGTTTACCGCGTACGGAACGCCCGAGTCGGCGGTATCGGCAGCGCTCCAGTGCGGGCTCGCCGCGGTGGGCACGCTCTCTATGAACAGCGCGAAGCGACCCGCTCCCGCAGCCCTGGAAACCGCTTCGCCGACACGCCTGGCAAAGGGGCGCAGATAGTCCTTCGCGAAATGCGGAGCTTTGCCGCCAACGGAAGCGAAGTGCTCAGGGCGGCGCAGCGTTGGCCGCTCGCCATCGACATCCCAGATACCTTCCCTCTGCCAGACGCACTCAACGCCGCTTTGCCACGCCGATGCGCCTTTCTCACCTAGCATAGCCTTGCCTACCACACCCTGCGACAAGCCCTTGATGCCGTATACGTCAACTTCCACCGGAAAACCCGAACCCGCCATCATCGCCTGGAAGGGGCTGGGCATCAGCCCCGTGCGCGACATCGCCCGCTCGAGCCTCGACAGGTCAGACAGCCCTATGTAGCCGTCGCTCGGCTCGTTGAGCGTATCGATACCCATCACCGCGTCATAACTGGCCAGACGCTTCATCAGCCGCGCAACGGCGTCTATGTAGCGCCCTTGCAAAAAGCTCCTCGCGTCGCGGCCGTCCAGACGCAGGGACGGGGCAAAATCGTCTCCGGCGAAAAACACCGTAAACATGGTCTGGCACGCCAGCCGCGAATAGTTGGATGGCCAGAGCATACGGGGGTAGGGGTCTTTGGCTTCCTCGTGTACGAAGGCCGCGCCGCTACGGTGCAAACCCCGGATATCGAACCCGACCAGTTCGAGCGTCCATGCCGGGGCGCCGTCTCCGCCGGTCCACCTGGACCAGACGTCCTGGTGCGGGTCTATGAACACGCGCAGGCCACGCTCCGCAGCAAGGGACACTATGCGTTCCAGGTAGTCGTAGTAGCCTTCGTCGTAGACCCCCGGAGCACTTGGCTCCAGGCCTTCCCACGTGACGAGGAGTCGTAGCACGTTGAAACCCCAGCGTGCCAGCCTGTCCAGGTGTTCCGGTGCTTCGGCTTCGGGCAGCGGGCGCCCGGCAAAGCGGGCTGACTCGTAGTCGTAGAACTCGTCACGGGACGGCAGTTCGTTCCGCGCGCGGTACGGCGTTTTGCAGTCTCCCCCGAGGTTGCACCCGCGAAGCAGAAGCTTCCGCCCCGCTTCGTCAATAAACCACCCGTCACTAGCCTTGATCATCGGTACCCCCGAATGTGTGCGTTGCTGGAGTTTGCTACGCGAAGCGCTCGAAAAAGCCCAGAATGCGGGACCACAGCTCGTCGCGCAGGCTGTTGTACAGGATTAGATTGTGTTGCGTGTGGTTGGCGCCGTCCATGGTGGCCACGTAGGCTTCGATTACACCCGAGCCAACGCCGGACTCGATGATGCGCGCGTTCTCGAAGTTTACCATCTTGTCACCCCGACCATGACAGATGAGGGTCGGGCACGTAACCCTGCCCAGGTGCTTTGTCACCTCGCGCATGCCTACCTGAAGCGTGTAGGCCTGACGCGTGTACGTACCCAGGTAGCCCTTCCAGTCTGCGTCGCCGTCTTCCCCCTCGCGCTCCGGGTCGGGGAAGGCCATACCATACCCTGGCAGCACCCCGCCCAGGAAACGCGCCAGGTACAGGAGGGGGCTTTTGACCATGCCATGCCTGAGGTAGGAGTTGAGCACCGCCGGAGCCCCGATCGTCGCTATCGCGCTTGGCGCCATAGCGGCGGGACCACCGCACGTTTCTTCCGCCAGGGCTAGCGCGAGCGCACCGCCCATCGACGTGCCTACGAGGCAGGCCGCATCGTATTGGGGACGGAGCTTCGCCCACTCGTCCCGCACCGCGGCCAGGTACTGGCTCCACTCGGTGGACAGCAGGTCTTCGGGTTGAGTGCCGTGGCCTGGTAACAACGGCGCCGCTATGTCCCAGCCGCGGGCTTTTGACGCCGCAGCCACCTTTCTGAAGTCCGCTGGCGTTGACGGAAAGCCGTGGATGCAGAACAGGAGCCGCTTATGCGTTCCTGACGGCTTGAGCGGATGCGCCTCCGGCCAGCGGATGTGCTCCGGCCGTGGCAGCGAGTACACAGGGTGTTGCCTGAACAGGATGGGTGTCGTGTTCCACAGCGCTACCATCACGACCAGGGCCAAAAAACAGACGGCCGCAACAAGACCGGCCAGACCGAAGCTGGTCCAGGCCCAGCCGGCTACCAGCCCCCAGAAAGCCATCAGTATCAGTCCTGCAAGCCGCGCGCGATCAGTCTTCACTAGTACCCCCCTGTTAAGCCCTTTATCACTGCGATGACGAGTATAGCTTCTACCCACCGGGAGGTCAAAATGCCAGCGTGATTATATTCGTACTTGACAATACACGTTCTTTCGTTCAGACAATGGAGGTACCATGATAGAAGGAAAAGAATCGGCTGGCCTCGTCCTGTACGCGGATGACGAGCACCAGTTTATATGGCTCGGAGCAGACAATAGCGGCAAACAGGGCGTCGTGCAGACGATGCAGTACCTGATCATAGATAAAGGCCGGGGTACGCTCCTTGATCCGGGTGGCGTGCACCTGTTCCCGCGCGTCGTAGCCGCGGCGAGCCGGTTTATATCGCTTGACCGCATCGATACCATATTCTTCTCGCACCAGGATCCGGATGTATCGAGTGGCATAGCGCTGTGGCTCGGTGTTACCTCGGCAAAAATATACATAGCCGAGCTGTGGATCCGCTTTATACCGCACTTTGGCATCGTCGACCACACCCGGATAGTTGCGGTGGAAAGCGCCGGCAAGGCGCTGCGCCTGGCGTCGGGTGCGGAACTCCTCTTTGTGCCAACGCACTACATGCACTCGCCCGCGGCGTTCTCCCTGTTTGATTCAAAGGCACGCATACTGTTTTCAAGCGATGTTGGCGCGGCGGTGTTCCCTGATGGGGAAGAAAAGCTCTTCGTCGACGATTTCGCGTCGCACGCGCCTTTCGTGGAAGGTTTCCACCGCCGGCTGATGGCATCAAACGCCGTTACCAGGCGCTGGGTAGAAAACGTCCGCACGTTGTCACCGCTCATGATAGCGCCCCAGCACGGCGCCGTGTACCGGGGAGCCGCGGTAGGGGCGTTTTTAGACTGGCTGTCCGGTCTGCGCTGCGGCGTAGACGATCTGGACACCCTGTATCGGATGTAGCCGTGGCAGACGACGAGAACCCCGTAGTCAACCCGGAAGAACAAGCGGCGCACTACACCAGCGCCATACACGCGTTCGCCCGGGGTTATAACAAAGGTATCGTGCTGTCGTCGGTTACGAGACATTCGCTGGAGATCCTTGACGATTCGATGACCGGCATAGAGTCGGGGCTGTCTACAATCGTAGCCGCGTTTGAGGAAATCCGGGCCACGAGCGGGTCTACCGCCGTCAACGCCGAGCGCATAGAATCGATGATGCACGATGTTCTGGGCGGGAACGAGAACCTTGACGCGGGCATCTCGGCCAGGGTGGAAGACGTCAATCACGGCGTATCGGTGGCACGCGACCTCGGCGCGATGTTCACCAGCCTCAAGGAAAAGACCGCCGGCGTAGCTACCATAACGGACGCCATACAGGACGTATCAGACCGCACCAATATCCTGGCCATCAACGCGTCCATAGAAGCCGCGCGGGCGGGCTCTGTTGGCAAGGGCTTTCGCATCATAGCCAATGAAGTGCGCGCGCTCGCGGGACAGACGGGGGATTTTGCCAAGCAAATAGAGTCGAGCATCGGCGAGCTTTCCAACGCCGTCGGGGCTATCGCGTCGAGGATGGATGAGTTCGTAGCCTTGTTTACGCGCTTTCGCGATTCGTTTGACGAAGTTGGAGCCAATTCGGCAGAGAACGCCGCCAGCGTCAGGCAGGCAAGCCAGTTTCTGGCGCAGATAGCGGGAGCTATCAAAGAGGAAACGATGGCGCTGGGAGATGGGCTCGACTCCCTGGAAGCCATTACCGCCGGCGCCAGGGATACCCACGCCGTGTTCGCCGCTCTCCGGGCCAGCCACGACTATCTGGATACCCTGCTGGATCGAAAATCGTGAGCCGGGCTACCAGCAAGCCGCTGGCCGTCGTAACAGATGACCGTTTCGGCTCTGTGGACGAAGAACGTAAGGTACTCGAAGAGCTCGGCGTAGAACTGCGCGTCGCTTCGTGCGCCAGCTCGGCTGACGTCGCGCTCGCCTGCGCTGACGCCGACGCGATACTGGTAAACCTCGCACCTATAGACGCGGCTGCCATCACCGCGATGCCCCGACTCAGGGTCGTATCCCGCTACGGCATAGGCATGGACAACGTAGATCAGGTAGCCTGCGCCAGTCGCGGCATCGCGGTTGCAAACGTACCTGGCTACTGCGACGACGAGGTTGCCGAGCACGCGCTTGGCCTCCTGTTGGCGATGACGCGCGGCGTTGCTGAGCGCGATGCTGCCGTCCGCACCGGCGCCTGGAACGTGCCCACCCCGCAGCGCGCCGTCTCCGGCTCCACGGTGGGCGTCGCCGGTTTCGGCGGCGCCGGCCGGGCTTTTGCCCGGGCCGTACTAGGCCTCAGACCGGCGAGCCTCATCGTCTGGAGCCCCACCACAACGCAGGCTCGGCTCGATGAAGCTCTCGGCCCGCTGGCTTCGGCCTTCGGGGTACGGCTCGCCGCCGTATCCTTTGATGAGCTCCTGACAGAGTCTGACTTCCTGTCAGTACACCTGCGCCTCGAGCCGAGTTCGGCGGGTATTTTCGGGCGCGGCGAGTTTTTGCGCATGAAACCGGGTTCGTTTTTCGTAAGCACCGCGCGCGGTGGCCTGGTGGACTCAGCCGCGCTGGCC
The DNA here is from genome assembly GCA_016938515.1 of Spirochaetales bacterium. Classification (GTDB taxonomy): domain Bacteria; phylum Spirochaetota; class Spirochaetia; order Treponematales; family UBA12059; genus SZUA-370. The sequence goes on from JAFGUM010000416.1 coordinate 7,663, forward strand.
GAAGTCTTGCGTGCCGGCTATCTCGCCGGCGTCGGCCTCGACGTGCTCGACACCGAGCCGCCGCCGCCGGATCACCCCCTGCTTTCGTCGCCACGCGTCGTGCTTACAGACCACTGCGCGTACCGCTCGACGCGGTCGGTGTCGGAACTTAAGCGACGCTGCGCTCAGAACGCGGCCCGCGGACTTGGCCTGATCACCTGAGGCTGAAAACAGCATGAGAAACACCCAGCGTAGCGAGCTGGCCGTCTGCGGCCTGGAATCGGTTCGTGCCCTCGCGGAACAGCGCCCCCAGGCGGTGCGCAGGTTTTTTTACGCTGAAGAGCGGGCGCGGGACTTTGGGCGCCTGTGTTCAACGCTCGCGGCGGCCAAGCGGCCGTACCGCCTTGTAAGCGCCGACGAGCTGCGCAAGCTGTCGGGCACAGAGCACCACCAGGGCGTCGTCGCCATGATAGAAGACACGCCGCTTACAGTAGTCAGCGATGCGCTCGTACAGAGCTGGGCGGAATCCGGGGCAGGCGTAGTCGTGCTGGACAGGGTAGGTGACGACCATAACCTGGGCGCCATCGCCAGGGCCGCCGCTTTTTTCGGGTGGTCGGCCATCGTCGTGGCGCGCGATGACGGCGCGGCGCGGCTTACCACGTCGGCGTTCCGGGTGGCCCGGGGAGCACTCGAACGCATCCCGGTGTACCGCGATGAAACGGCGGCGCGCTTCGTACGCCGGTGCCACCCGGCCATCATGACGATAGGCGCTGATCACCGCGGAACGAATACGGTGAGGGAACTGGGCTTGGAGCCGCGCTCGATCGCCGTAGTCCTCGGCAATGAAGAAACGGGACTGTCCCCCGCTGTACGGGAAGCCTGCGACAGGCTGGTTCGGATAACAGGCGCGGGCGCGGTGGAGAGCCTCAACGTGTCGCAGGCGGCCGCCGTATTCCTGTACGAGCTCTGTCCCCATCGCGGAGGCGGAGCCAGGTGATGCGTTGCATGCTCGATACCAACGCGTTTGACCGCATCCTTGCCGACCCCGAAGTCGCTTATGAGCTGCTGAACCGCCGTGACGTCAGGCTGTTGGTGTCACCGGTGCAGCTGCGTGAGCTTGAAGCGGTGCCGGATGAAGCGCGGCGTGGGAGGCTCCTGGAACTGGCTGCCAGCCTCTGCGCGACCGTTGGAGCGGACGTTGCCGAAAATGCGCAAGGCCGACACGATGCCGATGCCGCCATAGCCGCCGCGAGCGCCGCCCGCTGCGACGTCCTCGTCAGCGATGACCGCGGGCTGCTTGAACACGCTTCAAACCACGGGGTGCGCGTGCTGGACTTCGACGACTTCGTGCGCCGAATCGTGTTCGGGAGGAGCCGATGATCAAGGCTTTCGCGCTGGGACTACTCTCGTCGCTGTTCTTCGCCGTCACCTTCGTACTCAACCGGCAGATGGATGTTGGCGGCGGGCACTGGATATGGACGGCGTCGCTGCGCTTTTTTTTCATGACGCCCATGCTGTTTCTGATCCTGCTTCCCGGGCGACGATACCGCGCCACGCTGGCAGAGATACGGGCGGCTCCCTCGCGCTGGCTCTTGTGGAGCAGCGTTGGCTTTGGACTATTCTACGCCGGAATCTGCGCGGCCTCGGCATACGGGCCGGCGTGGCTCGTCGCTTCTACCTGGCAGGTTACCATCGTAGCCGGCGTCCTCCTGACGCCGCTCCTTGAACGAGCTGACAGGAACGACAGCAAGCTGGTACGACGCTCCATCCCGTTGCGGCAGCTCGTCATTTCACTGGTAATACTTGGCGGCGTAGTGCTCGTGCAGGTGCGCGACGCGGGGGCAGGATCGATGCGGGACGCCGTCGTCGGCTTTACGCTCGTACTGGTAGCCGCGTTCGCGTACCCCCTGGGCAACCGCTCGATGATGCGGCTGCTGGAAGGGCGGCTTGATACGCTGGGGCGGGTGTTCGGGATGACGCTGTGCAGCCTGCCGCTGTGGATAGCGCTGTCGCTCGTCGCGCTGGCCATCGGCGAGCGACCCACCACCGGACAATACGCCCAGACCTTTGTCGTGGCGCTGTTTGCCGGGGTAATCGCGACGTTCCTGTTCTTCAAGGCCACCGAGATGGTGCG
>JAFGUM010000417.1 GCA_016938515.1 Spirochaetales bacterium
AGCATCCCCTTCCTCGAAGCGGCCAGGCAGCTGATACACGAGTACGGCAGGAACAACGCGGCGAGCATCCACGTAACGCTCGTGCCGGAAGTAACGGGCGGCGAACTCAAGACAAAACCCACGCAGCACTCGGTAAAAGAACTGCAGGAAGTTGGAATCCAGCCAGACGTCCTCGTCTGCCGCTCCGAAAAAGGCCTCGATGAATCGCTGAGACGCAAGCTCGCCGCCTTTACCAATGTCGAATACGAAGGCGTTATTTCCGCGAGGGATGTCTCGACGATATACGAAATACCGCTCGTGTTCCACGAGCAGGGTCTGGACCAGTTCCTGCTCAGCAAGATGAACGTGGAAAGCCGCCACGCGGACCTCAAAGCGTGGAAAGAAGTGGTGCGAAAGCTCGTAGAGCCAAAGCGCCGCGTGCGCATCGGCGTAGTGGGTAAATACATGGACCTGCACGATGCGTACAAATCGGTATGGGAAGCGCTGTACCACGGCGGTATCGCGAACGACGCCGGCGTTGACATTATCAGGATAGACTCGAGCCAGTTCGAGGCCGAGGGTGCCAATCCGGGGCTTTTGCTCGAAGGCGTAGACGGCATGCTGGTTCCCGGTGGATTTGGCCAGCGCGGCATACTGGGCATGGTGTTGGCCGCCCGCTGGGCCAGGGAGAACGGCTTGCCGTACTTTGGCCTGTGCCTGGGCATGCAGATCATGGCCATCGAGTGGGCGCGTTCAAAGCTGGGTTGGGCTGATGCCGATTCCGCAGAATTCAACCAGGATGCCGGACACGCCGTCGTCAGCCTGCTTGAGGATCAGCTTGATGTAAAGAACTTCGGTGGCACGATGCGCCTGGGGCGCAACGACACCGTGTTCAAGGAGGGCACCAGGCCTGCTGTCGCGTACGGTGCGACCCTCGTGTCTGAGCGTCACCGGCACCGCTACGAATTTTCCAATATATACCGTGACGACTACGAGAAGTCCGGTATGGTCATAGCGGGATTGACGCCTGACGGCGAACTGGTGGAGAGCCTCGAATGGCCCGACCATCCGTGGGGCGTTGGTGTGCAGTACCACCCTGAGTTCAAGTCAAGGCCAGTGGCGCCGCACCCGCTGTTCGCCGCGTTCGTAAAGGCGTCGCTCGCGCACGGCAACGCGAGGGCGCGTGGCTAGTACCAGCGGTGCCTGGAGCCGCGCGTTTGTGTTGGCCGCGGCGCTGGCGCTTGTCGGATGCAGCCTCGATTATGGACAGGCTCTGGCCGAGGAACTGGACGAAAGCGTTCCGGATACGGTGATGTCTGGATTTTCGCACACGGTGGTGGAGAATGGTTCTCCCCTCTTTCGCCTGGAGGCGGAACGCGGCGAGTCGTACCAGTCGCAGAACAAGATGAAGCTGACGCGCGTGCGTTTTGTCGAGTACGACACAGACGGCGGGATAGCTACCGAAGGGCAAGCCGACAGCGCTGTTTTTTACACTGACACTGAAAGCGCCGAGCTGTCCGGTTCGGTAGAGCTTGTATCGACCGCCGATGGCGTTACCGTGAGCTCGGGTTACCTCAAGTGGGACGGCGAAGCTCGGGTGCTCGAAAGCCGCGCCGACACCGTTACGAGCCTTGTGGATGAAGACGGCACGATGCTGTCAGGGTCTGGTTTCAGCGCGGACGCGAGCAGGCGATCCTTTACGTTCGGCAATCGCGCCGATGGTCGCTACGTGCCTCCGGAGGGGACGGAATGACGAGCAGGCCCGCGGTGGCGCGGCTACTCGCCACGCTACTCGCCACGCTGTTCGCCGTGCTGCTCGTAGCCACCGTCAGCGCCGAGGAATTTTCATTCTCGGCGGACAGCATGTCCGGGGCGATGGCCGCGGGGCGCGAACGCGCCGTGCTCATCGGCAATGCCGTCGTCGTCTCCGGCGCCATGCGCATACGGGCAGACAGGATAGAGCTGTCTGGTGACGAGTTCCGCTTTGCCGACTGTAGCGGCCGTGTTACCGTCGTTGATGACGAGCGGGGCCTCCGGCTTACCACGGAGCGCCTGTTCTACGATCGTCGCGACAAGATCGCCAGGCTTACGGGTCCGTCGGTGATGGAGGACCGCGAAAACGAGGTTGTCATCAAAGGTGACTACATAGAGAATGACGACGAGCGAAAGATCGCCGTGGTGCAGATAAACGCGCGCATCCTCAAGAAAAACATCTCGTGCCGGGCTGAATTCGCGAGGTACGACCGGGCCGCCAACACGCTCGAGCTGTCTGGATCGCCTGTGGTCTGGCGGGATGGCGATGACTACCGGGCGGCCAGCATTTTCGTCAACCTGGATACAGAAGACATCGTGCTGTCTGGTTCGGTGTCCGGCACCGTAGCCGCGGCTGGCAAGGATTCCGACGACGATGCCCCACCCGCCGATGATGGAGGGTCTGTGCCGTGAGCGACGCCGATATCGTAGACGAGCAGTCGCCACAACCCACCCTGGAGCCAGCCGAGTCGCCGCATGTTCTGGAGGCACGGGACCTGTACAAGCGATTTGGCAGGAAGGTCGCCGTTGCGCGGGTTGGTTTTTCAATGAAAACCGGGCAGATAACGGGTTTGCTCGGGCCAAACGGCGCCGGCAAGACGACGGTGTTCTACATGATCGTTGGATTTCTCAAACCCGACGGCGGTTCTGTGTCGCTGGACCACCACAGATTGTCAAAACTGCCCATGTACAAGCGCGCCAGGCTTGGTATCGCGTACCTCCCCCAGGAGCCGTCGGTGTTCCGCAAGATGACCGTGGAACAGAACGTGCGCGCCATCCTTGAAACGCGGCGAGACCTGGATTCAAGAGCCAGAGCCGAAGCACTCGACTCGCTGCTCGAGGAATTTGGCATTTCGTCGTTGCGCAGGCAGTACGCGTACACGCTGTCCGGAGGAGAGCGCCGGCGTACCGAAATAGCCCGCGCGCTGGCAATACAGCCTAAGTTTCTCCTGCTGGATGAGCCATTCGCCGGCATAGATCCCATAGCCGTCCACGAGATAAAGAGCATCGTGCGCCGCCTTTCTGGCAAAGGTATTGGCGTTCTCATTACCGACCACAACGTTCGTGACACCCTGGAGATAACCCACGAGGCGCACATCATCAACAAAGGAGAGCTGTTGGTGTCCGGTGACCGCGACGTAATACTTGAATCGGAGTTGGCAAGACAGATATACTTGGGCGAGACGTTTAGAATGTGAACATCCTCCAGACGGGGAATGATCTCCGTGTTGCCTTGCGTCAAACTTGACGACGCGAGGCGGGCGTGTTACAGTCTACATACCCGATTACGGGCTCCCTCATCACTAATCCCAACGGAAGACAGATGCGATACTTCGACACTCATGCCCACATTGGGCTTATCTACGATGACCCCATCGAGCAGCTGCTCGCCTGCCAGCAGGCAAAGCAGTACGGCGTTCAGCGGATCATCAGCATTTGCAACAGCCTCATGGACTTTTTCCAGGTGTATGACAGCCTGAAAACGTCTGAGCACGTGTACCACGCAGCCGGTGTTTCGCCGTCAGAGGTCGCATCGCCCGGCAAGGATTGGCCCGCGAAGCTGGAGGAAGCGCTCAAGCTGCAGCGCGTCATCGCCGTGGGCGAAATTGGCCTCGACTACTACCACCGCTATGGTGACAAGGACAGCCAGATAGAGCTGTTCATAGATCAGCTCGACATAGCCGCCAGGCACGACCT
>JAFGUM010000418.1 GCA_016938515.1 Spirochaetales bacterium
CTTGACGTATACGTCTCGGGTCAGGTTGACCTCGTACGGTCTGATATTCTAAGTGGAGTGTCCATCGAATCACTACTGCTCGGCAACAGCGCCGCGTCGTTGACGGCTCACTACCGTACCAGCTCAACCATCGTGGTAACAGCCACGGAGCCTCCTATAGCGTACCGCCGTTGCCCGGGCTTTCTGGGACAAGCCGACGATCCTGAGCGCTACGCTGGCTTTGAGCCAATCCGCCTCGCGCTGGATGGCGATTCAGGGCGATGGGCAGGAAAAAACAGTAACGGCGACGATGTTATCGCCGTGTATGGCGCCGCCCACGGCTTGCACGCGGCCGTATACGCGTCTATCAACCGCGAGGAAGTGCTGGCTCCCGTTGTCAGGCAGACCGCGTACTCTGCGCTGGCGGCTGCGCTCGCCTCTTTCGCGCTGTTCGCCGCCGCGGTAGCTGCTGGCAAGCGCTTTAGATCACGTACAACCGACGCCGAAAAGATGGTACTCGCCGCCAGCGTCATAGACCACATCGTCGAAGGTATAGTAACGACGGCCAGCGATGGAACGATAAGGACCGTAAACCGGGCTTTTACCGAAATTACCGGCTGGAAGTCCGATGAAGCCATAGGGAACAACCCCCGCATACTCAAGTCTGATCGCCACGATGACGCCTTCTACGACGCGATGTGGCTGGCCCTCAGGCGAGACGGCTCGTGGACGGGAGAAATCTGGAACCGCAAACGTGACGGAACGGTATACCCTGAATGGCTGTCCATCACCGCGGTGCGCAACGTTCGCGGAGAAGCCGTGGCGTACGTAGGCGTCTTCCTTGACCTCACCGAGATAAAGAACCGGGACGCCGCCATATCGCACCTATCGGCGCGCGACCCGCTGACAGGGTTACCCAACCGGGCCCTGATGACCGATAGGCTCGTTACGTCCATACACCAGGCTGAGCGCGGAGCCGAATCTGTAGGCGTGCTGTACCTGGATGTCGCCAAGTTCAAGTACATCAATACCAGCTACGGCTACGCGTTCGGAGACACCGTCCTCCAGTCCATTGCCACCCGACTGGAGTCTACGCTGCGCAAGGGAGACACGGTAGCCAGGCTTGCCGCCGACGACTTCGTGGCTATTCTACCGCGGTTGCACCGCGAAGAAGACGCGATGACCATAGCCGACACCATCATCGATACCATACGCAAGCCGTTTTTCATAGAAGACCATGAACTGTACCTCGACGCGTCAGTGGGCATAAGCTATTTTCCAGCCAACGGCGATGATCCTGATGCCCTCGTCGGAGCGGCCAACGCTGCTCTCAACCAGGCCAAGGAAGCCGGCTCTGGCAGTATCCGCGTGTTTACCCCCGCGCTCAACGACAGGATACTTAAGCGTCTATCACTAGAAAGCCGCCTCAGGCACGCCGTTGAGCACGAATCGTTTACCGTGTACTACCAGCCACGCGTAGACGCCAGGACTCGCCGCGTAGAAAGCGTTGAAGCCCTCGTGCGCTGGATTGGCGAAGACGGTTCCATTATTCCCCCCGGCGTGTTTATCCCCCTGGCCGAGGAGAACGGCATGATAGTGCCTATAGGCCAGTGGGTGCTGTCGCGCGCCCTGTCCGACCTGGTGTCGTGGCAGACGCTCGACCCGACGCTACGGGTATCGGTAAACCTGTCAGCCAGGCAATTCAGGCTACCCGACCTCGTGTCGCGCGTAGACACGGCGCTGTCGGCGGCCGGCATCGAGGCTACCAGTCTCGAGCTCGAGATTACAGAGAGCCTGGCCATGGGCGACGTGGCTAAATCGGTCACGCTGATGACGCAGCTCAACGAGCGTGGTATATCGCTGAGCCTCGACGATTTTGGCACCGGGTACTCGTCTCTGTACTACCTGAAGCGCTTGCCTATCCAGTGGCTCAAGATCGACCAGTCCTTCGTGCGGGACTACCGGGCACCAGACGACTCGCCGGCAAACGCCATTGTCCACACCATAATCGAGATGGCAAAGAGCCTCGGGCTGGGTACCATAGCCGAGGGCTGCGAAACGGAAGAGCAGCTGGGATTCCTGACACGACGTGGCTGCGACCAGATACAGGGCTACTACTTCTCGCGGCCTATACCCGCGGCCGATTGTGCCAGCTTCATCGGCAAGCAGCTGTGAATACATCCCGGGTACGCAACCCGTTTCCCGGCGGCACAGCCGCGTACGTACCCATAGTCAGCAGCACCATGGACGAAGCCAGGCGCCTGTCTTCCGAATCGAGGTACGGGTTTGTGAGAGCCGGAACCCAGCGGGCTGGGCGTGGCCGCTTGCCGGGGAGAACGTGGTACGATGATGAAGGCGCGAGCCTCCTCGTAACGTTCTGGTTTCCAGCGCACACCTTCGCCGGCGCACCGCTACCCATGGTAGCCGGCCTTGCCCTCGTACGGGCCTGTGAAGCGCTGGCGCGCGATACCCATGCATCTTTCAGGCATCCACTGACGCTCAAATGGCCCAATGACGTCTTGTGCGGCCATGGCAAGCTGGCTGGCATACTCTGTGAAGCAACAGAGGGGCTCGTGTACGCCGGTATCGGCGTAAACTGTGGCCAGAGTTCGTTTCCAGACGGGTTGCGAACGCCGCCCACGTCTATCTTTCTGGAAACAGGACGCCCCACCCCGCCGGACGAGCTACTTGAACGCCTGGCAACGGAACTATACGCGCTGCGCGATGCGGGGCGGAGCTGGCAAGCAGACTATGAAGCCCGCATGGCGTATCGCGGCCAGCGCGTCTCTTTTAGCCCGGGATTCGACCTGCCACCCATTGCGGGAACGCTGGCTGGGGTTGACCACACGGGAGCTATCGTCATGGACACAATCGATGCGAATGGCGTTTCGCGTACTTCGTATGCTTCTGGGGAGCTTACAGCCATTATTGACGAGCGAGCTCTGGCATAGTAATGTTTTGACCTATGCCTACTAATGCCGATCCGACCCCCCGGGGCCAAGCGCAGACCGACGATGATTCCGCGGTCTCTGGTTTCTTTCAGAAAATCCTTGGCTTGCTGGGCATGGGCGATCCTGAAGCCGACAAGAAGAGGCTCGTCAAGACCATAGGCAAAGACCTGTCACGATCCCGTTACAAGTTCTATCGCCCCAAGACGTCCGAAGCCCTTGCCGGGCTTGCCCGATTTTTCTACGAAACCTACAAGGTTATAGCTCCAGCCCAGGTGATGCTGACGAGCGCCGCGCAGAGCGGAGCGCTCAAGTCGTTCGTCATAGAAACATTTTTGTCCAAAGAACAGAAACAGCAGGCGGATGCCCTCACCGACGCGTACATCCTTGAAAAATCCAAGTCGATGAACGCCAAGGATCTTCATGAACACGTCAAGCAGATCATGCTGACCTTCTTTTCGGGTTTTGATGCAGAAAAAACAGCCCAGATTGACGGCGCGTACTCGACGCTGCTGTCGTTTATCAATTTTATCAATTTTGACTTCTTTTTCCTGCTCAAGAAATTCGACGCCAATATTTCAGAGCGCAATTTTACGTATAACCCCAAGTTCGACTCGCTGTCGGGCGATTACATCTCGGACGACCTGCACGATTTTCTCGAGGTTTTTCTGCCGCTCAACCTGGAAGCGGACTGGAAGCGCATCTTCAACGCTCTCAAAGAGTACCGGAACATGGACGTTATCCAGGTGGATTCCTGGACAAAGCTGGCCCCCGCTCTCAAGGACGTTCGCGATTCTGGCGTCATCGAGCAGATCCTCAGGCACGTCAAACGCGATCCGTACATAGAAGTTACACCACGGACTAGCACAGAGCGTATCGTCGAGCCGTTTATAGACAAAATGAAGAACCAGACGACCATGACGCTACAGAAAATTGCCCAGGAGCGAAGGAATTCAAAAATTGACGACCTCGCCAAGGCTGTTTTCGGTACGTCCATAGTCCTCAGGCTAAAAAACTATACAGAAAAGGCCAATATCCAGTTCTCCAAAAAAATGCTGGGCGGGTACACCCAGACGCAGGCTCTCAACTACCTGAAAGCGTACCTTATAGATTTTTTCAAGAAAGACATCAGGGAGCTGGCAGACGTGCTACTGATCCGTGGCCAGTGGTCGGCTGCCGTGCAGTCGCAGCAGCTGTCTGACGGCTACCACGCCCTGCTCGAGGTGTCCGAGCAGATAATCCAGTTCGACGATTCACTCGCAGACGACGGGGAATTGGGTATCAAGCTCAGAAACTCGCTTATGAAGGCCGATCGGGACAAGGAAGCCATCAAGTTTGTCAGGCAACAGCTCAAGGACGTCAACGACAAGGCGCTGGGGCTAGTAAACAGGGCGGCTATAAACCTCATTACCGTTGGCAGGCACCTCAAATCACTCATAGACGATCTTTCCAAGCCTCACCACGAGGTACTGCTCAACTGGAAAGAGGTAGAAAACGCCTCGGCCATACCGATGAAAGACGCCATGGTCGGCGCGTATAAAAAAATATACTACATGGTGCAGCTGTTGCAGTTTTACGTAAAAGAGGACTCATCGGCACAATAGTGCCGTCGGCACAATAGTGCCGTCGGCA
>JAFGUM010000419.1 GCA_016938515.1 Spirochaetales bacterium
CAGGTACGCGCCGGAAGTGCTCCGTATGCCATACTCGCCTCCGGCAATCCGAAGCTGGTAGTATCTGACGCAGGCAGCATCACTGCGACGCAGGAGCTCCCAGGTAATGGACAGCGTGTCATTGGTACCCCAGTGAACGCTTCTTGTTGCGGGTGCGAGCACGTCGCCTGGGAAAAACGCGTCAAGCGAAACAGCATCGGCTGCGGCGACGCGCTCCGATGCTTCAAACGCCTCAGAGAAGCGTAGCGAAAGCGTAAGGAGCCCCTCTGGAGCAAGTCCCACCGATACGGTAAACGCTCCTTGAGCATCAACGTCGTCAATAGATTCACCATCTGGTGTTTCAATCCTTAGAATGCGTAGAAATTGACTCGCCGGCGTGAAGCTCTGCCTGTACTCCGCGGCCATGGCCAGCCCAGACGAGTCGCGCGCGCTGGTGGAAACCACGAGTTCGAGTGGAAGCTCCGGCGTCCAGTTACGCTCTGGTGTAAAAACAAACAGTCGCTGACCAGAACGCTCCACCAGCCCCGACACGCCAGGCTCTACTCGTATCGTGGAACTGGTACCCACATCTTCCATCGCTTCTGAAAACAGAATTGCCAGTGAATGCCCGCGCTGAAGCGATAGCAAATCGCCAGAGAGTTCGACCCACTCCCCATCAGACACCGCCACGGCAAACACCCGCTCCACCCTTGGTGGTACGGCGTCGATATCGGTACTGAAGCTCGCTGTGCTGCTATCGGGTAGTGGTGCTCCGTCCACAGCCCTGGCATCTTCGGTAAGGGACCACGTGTAGGTGGAGCAAGGAGACAGAGCTTCCTCAGGTACTATGGCTGCAACGGTACCCTCCAGGTTCCACTCTATGGCAAAGTCCGCGCTCGGACGCAGGCTAAACGCTTCCTGTACTGTCCACTCATCCATCCTCTCGGAAAAGGTAAGAATCAAGGCAGGTGCCCCGTCTCCCGCGGTTCCCGTAGAAGCACCATTCCCTGGCGAGAATGAAGCCAGTACCGGCAATCCACCAGAACGCACGACAAAAAACGGCACCAGCACTTCCGCGTTAGTTCGTCTGCCGTCCAGCATGCGTATCTCACCGCGCACGTGTACGCTATAGCGAACACCCGGGTCCATCGCTGCGAGGGGCTTCCATTCCAGCTTGTTCTCCACCCAGATGCAGTCTCCATCTACTGAGCCTTCAGGCGACACGACCGAGAAAGCCCGTTCTGCGTCAAGATGATTCGGCGCAGCAGAGAACGTCACACCCAGCACCGCGTCACGCGAGGGCAGAACCGAGTACGCTTCCCGTGGTTCGATGGTTAGTACTACCGGGCGCAGATCAACGAGTCCGCACGAACAGAACGCGCAAGTACCTATAATCGTGATTGCAATAGTATGTTTACTCATAAACCAATACATGCTCACCCTCCTTCAAGCCTGGATCAGGCTCATCCACGACAACCTCTCCCGCGCTGAGGCCGGAGAGCACGAGGCGCAGGGCAACACCGGCACTACCATCCAGGGTTTCACCGGTGCTAACCTGCCTATTTTCCAGTGTCTGACCAGATACGACAAATACGCTCACGGCTTCTCCTGGCCCGGCAACCAATGCGCTCTCGGGAACAGCAACCCCTTTCAACGGGGGCCCGGCAAAAATGGTTATTCGTGTGAACATTCCAGGCTTGATGCTCGTGGGTGGATCAACGATAAGCACTCGTACCGAGCACGCGGCTGTTTGTGGATCTGCTACAGGAGCTACCGTATCCACGATCCCGTCCAGCGACACACCGCTGGCGTCTACGAGCACGCGAGCCTTCATTCCGACTGACAGTCGATACGCGTCAGCTTCGTGGATTGCCGCTACGGCGTACAAAGAACGGATGTCGATGATCGTAAGCAGCTTGTCTTCACGCTTGGCGCGTTCTCCTTCTTCAAGGAACCTGGCACCAACTATTCCATCGAAGAGTGCCGGTACCGCGAGTTCTGACAAGGCCAGAGCGCTTGATTTCATTTCTTTTTTTGCCGCGTCAACATTGGCAACAGCAGCAGCGAACTCAGCGCGCACGGTCGCCGTAGCGATGGATTCGAACATCCGCGAACGCTCGCGCTCGTCGGCAGGCACTATAAGCCCTCTGGCTACCAGATCCTGATCCCTGAGCCCTATACGACTCATGGCAAGGTCCTTACCCAGTAGCTCGAGGTTGTTCCTGGCGGTTTCGAGCGCAAATCGACCAGCACGAATGGATTCTTCGCTGGCACCACCAGCTTCGTACACCTTCTCCTGCCCAGCCTGCTTTCGTTCGGCTTCGTCGAATTCACGATGGTACTGCTGCAGCTCCAGTGTTTTTTTATCTATGCCAATCATCCGTGATTCAACGGATTGTCTACCTTCATACAGCCGTGCCCTCGCCAGTTCAAGCGCAGCTCCAGCCCTGCTGACGCCATCCGCCGCACGCTCGGCTGATATTTGAAGCTGCTGGTTTTCCAGGCGGGCTACAATATCTCCTGCGCGTACCGCTTCACCCTCACGAAATGGCATGGAAACAAGAAC
>JAFGUM010000420.1 GCA_016938515.1 Spirochaetales bacterium
GCGGCGTATGGCAGCATCGAAAAGAAGACGGCTGACAACGGCAACAGGACGATGATAAAGGGCATGCGACGGCCTATCCTTGTTCTCGTGTTGTCTGACCACAGCGAGACGAAGGGTATAAGGAATACCGCCAAAATATTGTCCAGCGTCATCAGCGTGCCGATGAAGACGTTTTTCTTTATGAAGTTGCCCAGGAATATTGGTACGTAGGTGTCGTACAGGATGTCCATGAGGCCCATCGTAAAAAATCCGAAGCCTATCAGAAACGTCAGACCTACGTAGCGGCTAAAACCTTTTGTATTGCTCTGCGTCATATCGATACCTCTCCGGCCCCGTCGGGCCTGATGTGCACTATCGTCGTTGCTCCCTCGCCAAAGCGCGAGTCCATAAAGTCGGCGTACTCCTCGGTGTGATCGACGAATACGTACGCCTGGATGGTTCCGGCAAAACCGCCCCCGTGTACGCGGACGGCTCCTTTTTTGCCCACGAAGGCTTTGGTCATTTCGATGGCAACGGCCAGCGACTGATCCTCGACGGCTCCCGGACGGATGACGTTCTGCAGTAGCCGCCACGATGAATCGCCCGATCGCCTGACGAGCTTGAGGTAGCGCCTGAGCTTTTCTCCATCCAGCGCCCGGGCCATCTCCGCGGCGCGTTCGTTTTCTGCCGTAAAATGAAGCGCGCGGAGCAGGGCTCTGTCACCCGCCTTGAGCCGTATATCCGCGGCCTTTCGTATGAGCTTGTCCGCAGAAACCTTGCGCAGGCTAGGCTGCCCGAACAGTTCGGCTACCACGCGCATCTCCGCGGGTATGGCCGCGTAGTCTGCGGTCAGGTCAGCGTGGTTGCCGCCCGCGTTGACTATGGCCAGCGCGTATCCGGCTTTCTCAAAATCGAATGACACTCTGGACCAGCGCGGCTTGCCCGGGCGCGCGAAATCTATGGCGGAGATGCCTCCGAGCGCTATGGCCATCTGGTCCATGAGGCCGCAGGGTTTGCCAAAATGCAGGTTTTCCGCTTCCTGCCCCGCCATCGCAAGCTCTGCCGCTGACAGCCTGTTTTTGTTGTACAGCGCGTTTTGTATCTGGCCAAACAGCATCTCCACCGACGCTGAGCTGGAAAGTCCAGAACCGGGTGGAACATCGGAGGTCATCGTTCCGGCAAAGCCGCCTACCAAGCCACCGCGGCGCTCAATGGCAGCCGCGACGCCTCTGATGAGCGCTTCGGGCTTGCCTTGTTCTTCTGCCCGCGGCGTCAGGTCGCCAAGGTCGAGGCGGAACGGCTCGTCCCATCCTGTCGAGTATAGTTCGACGCTGCGATCGGCTGTCGGAGCGACGCAGGCCAGCGAATCGAGGTGGACAGCCGCGCATAGAACCCGGCCGTCGTTGTGGTCTGTATGGTTGCCACCCAGCTCGGTGCGTCCGGGGCTAGAGACCAGCGTCGCCGAAGGAGTGTCGAGCCTGGACAGGGAATCGTCCACGAGCTTTTGCCATCGCAGGCTCTGGGCAGGGGTTCTGGATTCTCCGTACCAGCGGGACAGCAGCTTGCGGCCTTCGCGGGTTCGGGGGAGCTTCCGTAAAGCGTCGGGGTCGTGCACGATTCCTCCTTGCGGTTAGCCGGACTCGGGATGCTTGCCGTTAGTATACTCAGCTCCCGCTTCGCACAGGATGGTAGCCCTGCGTACGCTGGCCGTACACGGCGGGAGGATAGTACGATAGCACGGTTTTGTTCGTTATGAAAGCAAGGGCGGCATCAGTATTTGATTAAAGACAATTTCAAAAGTTGGTTACTTTTAAAAATTGTCTTTGCGATTGCTTGCGTTTGCTTTGCAAACTCTGCGCCCAATCGCGGATTCAAGGAAGCTCTTTCAAAATGCGTCTGCATTTTGAA
>JAFGUM010000007.1 GCA_016938515.1 Spirochaetales bacterium
AAGCTCGTGCTCGCGTGGACACAGCACGTTGCCGGTAAAAAAACCGGCTCATCACTGCTGCTTGCCAACGCCAAGAACATGCTGAGTGACGTATTCATTTCAGGAAGCGTCCTCGTCGGTCTCCTTTTAACTACCATCCTGGCCAATCCGGCGGTTGATTCCATCGTCGCCCTGTTCGTTGGCGCCTGGGTAATGAAGTCCGCTCTGGGGATATTCCGCGAAGCCAACGACGAAATAATGGACAGCAAGGCGGACCCGGACCTGTACCGCCGCGTGTTCGACGCGGTTCGCTCCGTCCCCGGCGCGGAAAATCCGCATAAAACCCGAATCCGCAGGCTCTCATCGCTCTACGACATAGATCTGGACATAGAGATTGACGGGTGCAAAACGGTCCGGGAAGCGCACGACATATCGCAGGCAGTCGAGAACGCCATCAAGCAGCGTATCGAGGGCGTGTACGATATCGTCGTTCATATAGAACCAACAGGTTTAGGCGAGCACGAAGAGCAATTCGGTCTCAACGAGAAGTGCCTCGACCAGTAAGACCCGCGCCGGTACAACAGGCTGTATAGTGATTTTCAAGCCATCATACGCTATAGTCGTAGTACGGACATGCGTATACCAGTACCCGCTTCGCTGCACATACCTACGCTGATGATCGCCATAGCAGTGGTGTATGCCGCAAGCCTGCTGTTTGGCGTGCTGCTGTACGCTACGCATCGTACTTTTTCTGGCGCGAAACTATGGATTGCAGGCCAGTTTTTACTGGCCGTAGGCGCTGTGGGATTGATTCTCCAGGCGCAGGGGCTTCCATACTCCATTCTCGCCGTATCCAACGTAGCAATGCTCGCGAGCGTCATGCTCATTGCGCACGCCCTGTGGTTTTTCCGCTTCACCTCCGCATTTCCATCGTACATATACATACTCTTGCCGTTGAGCCTGGCAGCATGGTTCGTTATCGGAGAATCGGCGCTGGCGCTTCGAATCGTCGTTTTTTCGGGGCTTCTGTTTGTATTGTCAGCGGGGCTGGTCGTCCTGCTTTTCGTACGCATACCCGGAGACCCCTACCAAAAGATATACCGCCTGCCAGCGGTGTTCTACATTTTGCTGGCGATCGTCAGTCTTGCGCGCGTCATCATGACCGTCGCGGGAAGCCCTCCGATAACGATAGCCGAGTACGGGGCCATGGGCGGCGTTGAGTATGTTCTGGCATTGTTTGCCGCATTTCTCAATCTGTTCGGATACTATGTGCTGGCTTCCGCGAAGTCCGAGCACGACCTGGTAACCCGTGAAGAGGAAATTCGCCACCGCAACAATGAGCTGATGGAAACGATAGCCACCAAGGACGCGCTGATAGCGGTAATAGGCCACGACCTGCGCGCGCCCGTGTGGAGCGCGACGAGGTACGTGCGCAGCCACCTCGTTGAATACCAGGGGGACCTCAACAGCAAGCGTGAAAGCATAGAAACCCTCGCAGAAGGCCTGGAACGAATTTCCGGGCTACTCGACTCACTGCTCGAATGGGCGCTGTGCGCATCCGGTCGGATAAAGCTGGAGATGAAGAGCATCTCCGTGGACGATGTAGTATCAGAGGCTATTGCGGACAACGCCGCTACCGCCAGAGAAAAGCTGATAAGCTTTGACGTAGCCAAAAGCGGCCTCGCTATTATCGCCGACCACCGTGCGCTCGCCACCGTCATCAGAAACCTGGTATCCAATGCGGTTAAGTATTCACGGGAAGGCGCTACGATAGCCGTCAGGACAGAATCTGGTAGCGATGAGCTTGCACCTCACCAGCGCATCATCGTAGCGGACAGCGGCGTAGGTATGAAGCCGGAGCAGGTAGCCACGCTGTTCGTGCCTGGCAGGACGATACTGACGCTCGGCACCGCTGGAGAGCAGGGCAAGGGTTTTGGCCTGGCGGTGAGCAAGCTGTTCGTAGAAGCCATGAACGGAACCATGACCGTTGAAAGCACCTTTGGTACTGGTACTAGTTTCATACTTGATTTTCCCATGCCGCAGCACTCTTGACGGGAAAATATTTCTCAAAATGTCGCTGGCGCTTAAACTAGACCGTAAAATTTTTTCCGCCAACACTAAGATATCGTATTTAATTTCATATTACACATACACTTACCTATGGATATTCGAATTTTTATCATCGAAACGATTTTTTGGCACGCTTGTTGCTTAATAGTATATGCCGGAATACAACGGCCACCGTTCATAGGATCGGTGACATGATGAACCGCAAGGAGTTCCGTATGAAGCGCATAGCTAT